>JAITDV010000094.1 GCA_031282385.1 Planctomycetaceae bacterium
GTCAAATTTTTTGGAAAGTACAGATGGAAATAAATGGGGGCGAAAAAACAAAAATTCACAACACAAATATTTTAATAACTAAAATATAATTGAAAAGGGAAGGGTTTTTAGAAATTCCCCACAGATGTTGACAATCAATCAAGGGACAAAAACAATTCATCCGTACAAGTGTTTTCTTACGATACAAATTCGTTTACCATACCTGTAGAAAATGTTGGTGATACACTCTGTTATTTTCAACATCATTCCGAAAAACGTCAGTTGCTTCCAAGTTGGAAAAACCAATAGATCAATTCACAAAGTTGATTTTTACAACCTGCTATACTCATTACACTTGAAAATTCGGTTTTTGAACGGTTTTTATTGTTAATCATGTCCTTAAAGTCCTTATTGTCCCTAAAGTCCCTTTGATAACGAAAACAGAATTTTCGTAATATTTCAGTGGAATCTTCCAAAACGTATAGTAATCGTTTCAACCAACCTTATTTTCAACCTGATTTTCTAACAAAACAATTTACCAAAAAAACCTTAGTAGCAACGATTCCTAAACAAAAACAAACCTTATTACCTTATTTTGATATTGTTTGATCTCTATTGTTTTCATTTTTGTATTATTATTTTTCTGAGAAAACACAATAAGGTAATAAGGTTAGTTGTAAGTGCTTTATGTTGCTACTAAGGTTGTTTTGGTAAATTGTTTTGTTAGAAAATCAGGTTAAATGAGAACAAGATGTTTTTTGCAAATTCGGCAGAAATATTACAAAAATTCGCTTGTGACGCTATTCACTCTCGACTATTGTTCGTATATTTTTTATTTTGATTCCGGTAGATTTTTTTTGTTCTGATTTTTGGAGTGGTTGAGGCTTAAAACGAAAACCAAACAAACTTCCGGAAGGTTCTTTGTCTATTAAATGAACTTCGTTTATGAATGGTTTAAAATCAAATTTATTCAACGAACATTCTCTATAGGGAAACGAATCCTGATTAAATGTACAAATATATTGTGTTTGAGATTCTTCTGTGATTTTGGCAATTGCCTCCAATGCCGATGCTCGTTGCCTTGCATCCACAGGATCAAACATAATACTGTCATGGATAAGAAAATCAATTTTTTTCGCCCAACGTTGAAGTAACATCACGTCAAAACAAAAAATCTTCATACGCTCAATACCTTCACTGCCACTACGTCCAATATTGATATTAAACTTGTATCCTGATTCGTCAATGTCCAAAACAAGTTCTCCGGGTTCTTTGTACAATAATTGGGAAATTCGGTTGAATTCTTGAACAGATTTAGACCATATTTCAAAACGTTCATCTTTATCACTTCCTGCTAACCGTGATAACTCTGTCCGTTCGATTTTAACGTCTTTTAAATTATTCTGATTATTTTTTATTTCCTGAATGTCCCGTTGTAAATGTTCTGCTTTAGTTTTTGTTTCAACATAACGATCTTTTAAGGCAGTCCATTCCGATAAGGCTTTATGCTCTTTCAAAATTTCCATTAACTTAGCGCGATTTTGTGTTTTCAATTTAATTTGTTCTTCATTTTTCTGAATGTTTTCTTTCAGATTTTTTATTTCATTTTCTAAAAAATTTCGTCTATTAACAATAATCTTTTGGTGAAATTCTCGTGCTTCCTGCAATGTTTTTTTTACACTTTCAGGAAAAATAACACCAACTTCATTATAGAGTTCTTCTAAAATATATTCCGTCGGTGGTGTTTCATTTTGAATTGCTTTGGCGTATTGGGTTTCGCGGCGTTTGTAGATAATATTTTGATTGACAAGAGTTTGAATTTCAGAGGTTAAATTATTAGCTTCTCTTTCGATTTGTTCGTATTGAGGTAAAACTTTAAACGATTGCAAAGCAGCATATTCTTCCTTTAATTGCGTACGGAGGTTAATCAAATCCGTTTCCAACTTACCGAGTGTCATACCATCATCTTGAAGATATTTGGCATATCCTTTCAGCCTTTCATCTTTTTCTCTGTTTTCCTGCCAACGAACAGCATACTCCCAATTCAAACCGAGTAAATAGGTTATCGCAACTTCATTCTGCCATCGTTTTACTTGTGGAATAAAACTAAACGGATCAAGGTAGGCATTGAGGGTTGTCCGCATAAAATAAGGAAATAAAGATCGAAATTTCGGTTGAAATTTTTGTGAAATCTGGTCAAGACGTAAATCGAAAAACGCATATCCTAATATATTTCGCCATTGTTCTTTTGAATAGTACAATTGACCGGTATCGGAATCAATGGAAGGTTGTATCCAGTTGTTGGTATTTCCTTCTATAAATATACGTTTATCGTTTTCAATGGGGCATGTTACTTTAACACGGTTACCAGCAATAGTAATATCCAAAGTAAAAATCCAACCTCTCAACGGTTCAATTCGTACGTCCTTACCCTCACCGCCAAGACAATAATCAATAAGTCCCAACAAAAGCGATTTTCCAAGACCATTTCGCGTATCTTTCGTTGAAGATGTTTTGGTACGTTCAGCCAGGATCACATTAAGTCCCTGTTTAAAATCAATTTTTCGAAAAGTCGGTTTATTGGCTGAAATACTATGAATCATTGTTTTATCTTCCTGATCAGTCCTTGAGAAATGTCAATTGCTCCGAGTATATAAAGCATGTCCAATGTAATAATCAATCGCTCAAATGTTCCAACTTGTGGTATTTTACAAGTTCGTTCCCAAAGAGCCGTAAGAGTGCAAGGGTTTTTTATTTGGGACAACACAATTCCACCTGACGCAAGCAATGTTTGTGGTTCTGTTATGTATTTGGTTGGCAGTAACATAATTAGTCGGAGAAAATATCACACTTCTCAAAAAAGTAAACTAAAATTGAAATAGCAGCACATTGAACTGGCAATTCTGATGAGACACGTTTTACAAAATCGCACATACTTGTAAATAAAATTTCGCCGGATTGTCCTTGTCTCTGAAAAAGACAATAGTTGTGTAAAATTTCTAATTTCAACCTTTCGGGTAATGTTGGTGAAACCCAATCATTTTTTGACCATTCTTGGATGAATTGTTCTACACTGGTTTGTCGTGAACACGCTTGAACGATGAGGAATTTTGAATGATCTGATAATTTATTTTTTTGAATTTTGTTTTGAATAGCAATCAATCTGAATTGCTCAACATTTAAATCAGTGATTCCAATCGGCAAGGATCGAGCTAATAACCAATGTACTGCTTCCTTCAATTCTGGAAAATCAAGTGTTATAAAACCATCAGAAATCAATTGTCGGATTTTCTCTTCATGTTCTTTTTTCCATCGTGTTAAAAGTTCAACGGAATATATTTTACCATCCTTATCGGCATCAACTTTGTCATGACAATTTGCACAAAGAAAAACGAGGTTATTTATGTCACTACGTTGTTGGTTTGTCATATTGGGATTGAATCTTGCAGAGCCTTCATGTTCACCTTCAATATGTGCTGCTTTGCCAATGTCATACGAACCATCTGAAGCAACAAGGAGGAAATAGCATCTGGGTTAGCGCATGTATTTCCAGACAGGCTTGCCAATTTTCTTTTTGTTGATGGTGAAACTCCTTTGCTAGATGCTGATATTTCCTTGTTAAGAGCATTTTTTATACTTTTTTTTCCCATTAGGTACCTCAATGTTGCTTGAAAATGTTAATTATTTTATAACAAAAAAATTATATATAGCAATACACCACGTTTTATAGAAAAAAATATTTTGTAATATTTCAGTCGAATTTACGAAAATGTCTTGTCCTTGTTTCAACCAACCTTATTTTCAACCTGATTTTCTAACAAAACAACCTTAGTAGCAAGATGAAGCACCTACAACCAAACCTTATTAACCTTATTTTGATGTAATTGTCTATTTTGTTTTCAACTCAGATAGACGTTACGTTAA
>JAITDV010000097.1 GCA_031282385.1 Planctomycetaceae bacterium
AACAGACGCAATTTAATTAAAAAATGGAATTTGAGTACATTGTACAAAAATATTAAAAATTATAAAGAAATCATGAACTATCGGCTATAAAAGAACTTAAATGCACCTTGAAAGTCCTGGCCCTTATGCCTTTATGTTTTTTTTGATATTATTTTAAATTCAACATCGAAAGAATAAGGGCATAAGGACGCAATTTTTGGGGTGTTGTCTGCTACTAAGATAAGGGTTGTTTACTTTTGAGCGTTGCGTTTTTTTGTCTGTTTTGTTCCTAATCTCTTTTCCCCAGATAATTGAATCCTGCTGCTGAATAGTTACACAATTTAATTAAAATGATGCAGAATAAAAAACAATTTCTATGTTACTTAAATTGTTACTAATATTATTCCGTTTCTTTTACCATACACTTTTCATTTCAAAATTATTTTTATTTGAGTTCCAAACCAACCGGGCAATGATCACTGCCGTAAATTTCAGGATAAATGAAAGCGTTAGTAACTTGTGCAAACAGACGTTGCGAAACAATAAAATAATCTATTCGCCAACCAACATTATTTGCCCGCGCGTTACTTCTAAAACTCCACCATGTATATTTGTCCGCAAGATCAGGATAAAACGCCCTAAACGTATCAACAAAACCTGCACTCAATAATTCTGATATTTTGCCGCGTTCTTCATTTGTGAAACCGGCGCTATGATGATTAGATTCCGGATGGCATAAATCAATCTCATTATGAGCAACATTGAGATCGCCGCAAATAATCACCGGCTTGATATTATCGAGTCCAGACAAATAATTCCGAAACGCATCTTCCCATTTCATTCTGTAATCAAGTCGAGCTAAATCTTGTTTTGCGTTGGGCGTGTAAACATTGACCAAAATAAAATCCGCAAACTCCAACGTAATCACACGTCCTTCTTGATCATGTTCTGCAATACCAATACCATAAGTTGCCGAAAGGGGTTTAATTCGCGTAAATATAGCAGTTCCCGAATAACCTTTTTTAGTTGCGCTATTCCAATATTGCAAATAACCGTCAAGTTCTACTTCAGCTTGACCTTGTTGCATTTTTGTCTCTTGAAGGCAAATCATATCTGCACAAAGTCCATTGACAGATTCCAAAAAACCTTTCTTCAAACAAGCACGCAATCCATTCACATTCCACGAAATCAATCTCATCTTTAATTTTTGTTACGGTTCAATTTTAGATATTTCAGGTTATAATTATCGTTCCATTATACTGCTCGTACTATAAATTAAAAGTAACTATTAGGTCGTGTGTTTTTTTAACATATTCTACTGGATAGTTACCAACTAACTTTTTCCATAATGTTCAAAACGAAAATATTACTTGGTACAAATAATCGTAAGAAAGGAATAGAACTTTCTGAATTACTTTTTCCTTATGAAATCGGCGTGTGTACGCTTGCTGATTTTAAGGACAAGCCGGAAGTAATCGAAGACGGAAAAACTTTTATTGAAAACGCACGCAAAAAAGCAATTGAAAATGCGCGCTTTTTCGGAATGATTACAATTGGAGAAGATAGCGGGCTTTCGGTTGATACTCTTGGCGGCGAACCCGGAATTTATTCGGCACGCTTTGCATCAAATACCAAAAACTTGAACACAACCGATGAGGCAAATAATAAATTATTATTGGAAAAATTAGCGTCGGAGCCATTGGAGAAACGGACTGCGTTTTATACTTGTGCGGCGGTAATTGCCGATTCGTCGGGCAAAATTATTGGCGAAGCAGAACAATACTGCCGAGGCAGAATTTTATTTGAGTTATCCGGCAACGAAGGTTTCGGATATGATCCGTTGTTTGAAATTATCGAATACCACAAGACATTCGGCGCTCTTTGTCCCGCCGTAAAAAGAGCTATCAGCCACAGAGCAAGAACAATGCGAAAACTAATCCCAATAATAATCTCATACACAACTAATATTAGACCTTTTCGCTAACCTGTAGGAGACCACCCCTGACCCCTCCGAAGGAGGAAGTGAATAATTCGCCTCACTCAGAGGCATCTTCTTATTCCCCTCCTTCGGAGGGGTTAGGGGTGGTCTCGGAGGAGTTAAAGGCGATTTTTCGTTGTAGGTTTTTTGTTGCGTTGATGTATTTTTAGGTTAGAGAAAAGGTCTATTGGACAACATTAAGTTAACTTCTAAAAAACTCATTTTGTCCACGAATTTTCACGAAAGATCACGAATTAAATAATTTGTGCAATTTCGTGTCAATTCGTGGATAAAATAAATTTATTGTCAAATTTGTCTATCCTGAAAATTTCGATAATTCCATCAAAAATAGGTTTTTAGAAGTTACCTTAAGCTAACTTCTATCTGATCGTACTATAAATTGCGTGACTCAAGAGCGTAAAAGCCTGCATTCCGATAGGTAAGCTGGCGAAGGTAAACGAAATTTAAAGTGTGAACAGTTTACAACATCCAAAACGTATTCTGAATTTACCTCAACTATAATGTTACGATAAATGATAAACCGCCTGAAAATTGGTGATCACTTTGACCGTTATTGAATATTTTTGAATCAAATTTATCATAACGAATTTCTGGTTTGAGAGTCAAATATTTTGTCAACGTCCAACTTGCTCCGAATGAAAGATTGGTATGACCTTCATCGCCTCGAAGAAGTCCAGTTGCGATTCGACCAGCGCCATTTCCTCCGATATAGTAAGTGTATTCGGCACGTCCGCCGAGTGTTAATTTGTCGCTGTACTTGTATGTCAATTCCTGATTGATTCCGTAAGCTCCAAAATGTTCGTTGCCTATATCCAGATTGTTTAACGTCCACTCGAATTTGTAATCCCAATGTTTGCTAATATTGATACCGACAATAAGTGATTGAATGAAATAATCGTTGTCCAGACCAACCCGCTCATCCGAACCAAGAATCGCGGCATATTTGAGATTTATACGTTTGTTAAGTTGATAATTGAAACCGCCGATAAATCCGCCGTTGTCCGATGAATCAAAAGTCGCACCCCGCAACAACGCATCCGTCGTATCAATTCCATTTGTCCAACCGCCGAAAATTGTCAACTGTTTATTCACTGTCCATGTTGCCAACACTCCGCTTTGGGTTGCCGGATACAAACCTGCAGCAGACGGCAACGTGTAAAAAAACCGATACGGCGAAACCGGCGAATTACTACCCAACGGCGAAAGGAATTTACCTATTTTAAGATTGAAATTCTTGTAGCCGGCTTCAAAATAAATTTGTCCTAACGCTGAATAATAATCACCAGTACCCCAACTGCCGCTGCCTGCATAAGTACCTGTTCGATAACTGTTATGACCGGCAGCGAATTCAAGACCCGCTGATTGCAGCAGAATTGCGTCTGTACCAAATGCAAAATCAAAATGCCCGCCAAAATCCCAACCATGACGCGAATCGATATTACGCCCGCCGCCAATGATCAATTGATTCACTTGAATTGAGCTATGTCTGGTATTGATCAATGAAAGTGTGTTGCCGCTAAATATGTTGTGTTGACCTTGTTTGATAAGCCCTGGCGCGGTTAAGTTGTAGTTATCGGTTTGTCCGAATTCGTTTGCGAATACGCCCATTTGAAATACCGTGTATAATCCCCACGATGATTTCGGTTTACTTACGCAAATCGCATCACAAGGATCAACCTCTTCTTCAGGTACACATCCTTCAACACATGCCGGCTCACAAGGATTATGAAACCTGTCAAATATACTTGCATAAGCGTTGACTTGCGCAAAAAATAAAATCACAACCGTTGTTGCGATTCCAAGACACGTAATATATGTCTTGTTAAAAAAAGTGTTTTTCATTTCAATTCTCTCCATTTTGTTTTCAAAAGTTAAATTTTCGTTAAACGACCTTAGTGATTTTTTGTACAATAATATACAGTTCGTACTATAAATTGCGCAATTCAAGAACGTAAACGCCTACTTGTCAATAGGTAAACAGGCAAGGCAAATGAAAGTTAAAGTATTAACAGTTTAATATTCCTACGAAACAGACAATCACATTAATTGCACCAAACGAATCGTATTGACATGGGAATATTTCAAATCACGTAAGTCCACCGAGTGGCGTGGTACATCGGCAAGAATTTGAGACTTGTCCAAAAATAAAACGCACAACTCTACAACCAAAACATTTGCAATAGAAACCGGAATACTAACAAAACATACAACCGATAAACATAAAGACATTGATTATTATCATCAACAACCGTAAAGATTAGTTGACACAAATAAACAACAGAATAATAAAAATAAAAAGAAACTATACAATCACAGAATCCATACAATACAATTTAGAAGTTAGGAGAAAGGAATTGGTGTTAGGAAAATAGGAACAGCCAAAGGAACTCAATAATATATTGCTCGTACTACAGCATGACTCAAGAACGTAAAAACCTGCTCACTTAATCGGCAAACAGGCTTCCACGTTCTTGAATCACGCAATTCATAGTACGAGCAGTATAAAAAATTACCAATTATTCAAATTATGACTAATGCATTTCGCGTCCGCCTGTGATATTGATTGCTTGACCGGTCATGTATGCGGCGCGATCACTTGCTAGAAAACACGCGACATTAACAACATCTTCAATATGAGCAAGCCGTCCCATTGGAACTTTTGCTGTGAAAGTTTTCACAATCTCTTCGTGCGGCATTTTCATATTGTTTACGTAATCGGCGGAAACATGTGTCCACACGCCGGTCGATTCGGTGATTCCCGGGCAAACACAATTCACCCGAATATTCAACTTCGCAACCTCATAAGCTAACGCTTGCGTCAACGTGATAATTGCACCTTTCGCCGAACTGTACGCACTCATAAGCGCCGAACCGGTTTTACCGGACTTGCTGGAAAAATTTACAATCGAACCACTTCCTTGAGCTTTCATTATCGGCAAAACATACTTGATAAAAAAGAATGTTCCTTTGACATTGACCGCATAAATAAAATCCCACTCTTTTTCATCAATATCTTCAATCTTATTGCCCTTGCCCGAAGTTCCGGCAACATTGATAAGCACATCAATTTTCTTGCCGAATTTTTCCTGACACTTCTCAACAACAGATTTAACAGCATCCTGTTTCGTTATGTCAGCCGCCCAACCATCACACCCCGCACCAATCTCTTTGGCAACCGAATCGATCTTCGACTGTTCAATATCCGTAATAAATGACTTGCCGCCTTCGTTAACAATACGTTTTGCAATCTCTTTACCAATTGAACCGGACGCACCGGTAATTAACGCTACTTTGTCTTTGAATTCCATTTTTACAATTTTTGTAATTTCTGAATTTTCCTTACTTTTGTTTTAAAATCTCTCCGCCAAATCGACAACAACATCAATCCGCAGAAAACTAACACACAACATAGGCTCGACAAAAAAGTCAAAACAACCTACGTCAATCGCAAACAAGCAGAGCATTCTAATAAGTCAAAAAATAAATACAATAGCCTCAAGCCGATCTAACTTGTTACACCTTGAAATTTATGTTTGTATAATTTCGGGGGGGTTAGTGTTTTGAGTATTCTTACAAAATTTCGTGAGCGTTTTTATATTTATTCAAAGAACATTTTTCTTCGTCGCAATACATTTTTTGTCTGGACAATAGAATATCCCAATCAATTTGAGATGCGTCAAATTCGGGTCCATCTACACAAGTGAATTTTGTTTCTTTACCGATTTTTACACGGCATCCGCCGCACATTCCCGTTCCGTCAATCATTATGCTGTTTAAACTCGCAACCGCTTTCACCCCAAAAGGAGTTACTACTTGCGAACAAAACTTCATCATCACAGCAGGTCCGATCATATACACACAACCTATATTCTTGCTCTCACTCTCCAATATCTCCCGCAACGGCTCCGTAACAAGACCTTTTCGTCCTGCGCTGCCATCATCAGTTGTGATTATATGTGTGTCGCTAACAGCGGCTAATTTGTCCGTCCAGAATAACAAATCTTTGTTTCGTGCGCCTTGAATAGAAATAATTCGATTGTTCTTTGCACGCAAGCCGCGAGCTATCGGAAATACCGGCGCTGTACCAACTCCACCCGCAACCATTATCGCCATCCCATAATCGTCAAGCTCACTCGCAACCCCAAGAGGTCCAATAATCGCATATAAATCAGAACCCGATTTCAACGCAACTAATTTCATCGTCGATGTTCCAATTGCCATTATCACAAGCGTTATTGTTCCCGCTTGTCTGTCATAATCTGCTATTGTAAGCGGAATGCGTTCGCCGCTTTCATTTGGCATAACTATTACAAAATGACCAGGTTGAGCCTTAGCCGCCAATCGCGGATGCTCAACCACCATCTCAAATATATTAGGAACAAGTTCCTTATTACTCAATATCTTAAACATATCACTCCTCTACTTCCAATAAAAAGTTGAATATAATTTTCGTTACAAAAATAAAACTCGCACAAACACAACATCATCATTGCCGACACAAAAACACAACACGATTCTAACCCAACATAATTTTTTGATCAAGATTATGAGAACACAGATCAATGCAATCATCTTGCTAATGAGTGTAATTTGACAAATAAGCGTTGGAATATCATTGAGATATGTTCGGAAAAGTATGTTGTCCAATGCGGATTTATTGGGTTTTGGGAAAACAGAATAGTTGTAGATAGTTGTCCCTGAAAAAGTCATTTGGTGCTATAAATTCTGGGCTTATCTGGTTGTAATTTAGAGTTATAATTTGCAATATAGTTATTGTTTTATCCGAGATTTTCCTTAAAACCTTGCAAATATTAGACCTTTTCTCTAACCTAAAAATACATCAACGCAACAAGAAACCTACA
>JAITDV010000213.1 GCA_031282385.1 Planctomycetaceae bacterium
AGTTTTTTGTTGACTCTAAAGGATGAAAAAACTCATCCTTGCTATTCGCGATCAAACCGTGAGGCTTGCCGCCTGCAACTGTCCGAGTTACAAAGATCATGCCGTGGGCTACATGCTAACGGACGTTCTAAGGAACGAGGGGCAAACGTAGTCCCACGGCAAGTTTACTAAGGTAAATGATAACCGATTTTTTCCCACCACAAAAACATACAAATGATTACAACAATATAAACATACAAGGGGCGGGAAAAACTTCCAATTCTACGGGATGTTGTTTTACCGACTTTTAAAACCGCCGTCCGCTTAGCTATCGGAAAGCAGGCTTTTACGCTTTTGAGTCACACAATTTATAGTACGGGCAGTATGCTTACAGTGCGTAACATGAGTTAATAAAAAATTAGGTTGTTTACCCGATATTCACGTGGTCAAAAAATTCCACTGAAATTTTATAAATTTTGAAAAGTTATATCTCAGATGTTTGAAACTTATTCTCAATCGGTTGACGTTAAAAATAAAAAAAATAATTCGCAATTATTGAACTCCAACAGAAAAATAAATGAAACCGCAATTTTGGTTGGCGTTTATTTGTACAATAAAATCGCCCCCGATACTACGCTCGACGAACTTTATAATCTCGCCGAAGCCGCAAATATTCTCACTGTTGCAAGACTTGTTCAAATCAGAAACAAACCCGAATCCGCAACCTACATCGGAAGCGGAAAACTTGCCGAACTCAAGGAACTCGTTGACTCGCATGACACAAACCTAGTCATTTTTGATAACGATCTTGCGCCTTCACAAACAAAAAATCTTGAAGATGAATTAAATGTTAGAGTAATTGATCGTACTGAATTGATTCTCGATATTTTTGCGTCCCGTGCCAGAACCAATGAGGCTAAACTCGCGGTTGAACTTGCGCAACTTGAATATTCGCTTCCGCGACTCAAAAAAATGTGGACGCATCTTGAACGTCAAGGTGTTGGCGGCGTAGGGTTAAGAGGTCCTGGCGAAAAGCAGCTTGAAGTCGATAGACGGCTTGCGCAAAAAAGAATTATCAAATTGAAAGATGAACTTGCTGAAATACATAATCGGCGTAAACGTGAAGTTGCCGCGCGAACCGAACATCGTACCGTTTCTCTTGTCGGTTATACAAACGCCGGCAAAAGTACATTGATGAACGCATTGACCAACGCCGACGTTTTTGTTAAAGATATGTTGTTTGCGACTCTCGATACCCGAACCCGCAAATGGAATTTATCAGGATGTGGACCCGTACTTTTGAGTGATACAGTAGGATTTGTCCGCAATCTACCGCATCATCTTGTCGCAAGTTTTAGAGCAACTCTTGAAGAAACTATCAATGCCGACTTGTTACTGCACATCGCCGACGCAACAAGTAATCATTTACACGCTGAAATTGATGCTGTTTATCAAGTACTTGATGAACTTGACATACGAAAAAAAGATACTCTACTTGTTCTGAATAAAATTGACGCAATTGAACAACCGGAACACTTGTATTGCTTGACTCAAAAATATCCGACCGCAATACAGATCAGCGCAAAAAATAATATCGGTTTGGAACAATTAACGGCTGCGGTTAGCGACGTACTTAGTAAAGAATTTGTAGAATTGACTGTCGAAATGTCTATCGGTAACGGACGTATGTTAGCTTTGTTGGCAAAGGAAGGCGAAATTTTGTCAAAACAATTTACAAATGAAATTATTCTTGTGTATTGCCGTGTTCCGCAACACGTTTTCGGCAAACTAAAAAACGAAACAGAAATCAAAATTACCTGTAACCCAAATTATGATAACACCGCCAAATCACAATGGTAAACCAATAAACAATAAATTAACCGATCAAGAAATTGAAACGCAACAAACCGAAAAACGGTTGCGATTCGGTGATGTTTTTTTGCTTATTATCGGGCATTCAGTAATTACTATATTTTTCATTTCCTGTATAACAACTTCTATTGTCCAAACAGAAAGCCATCAGGTACTGCAACTGCACGATGTTTCAACTCAATCTAAAATTTTACCGAAAGAACAATCCGAATCCGATAATCAAAAAGTCATTCGTACCGGCAATCTTGAAAACTCTGAACAGCCGCTTGCAAAAATAACTGTCGTAAAGTTACCATCCGCGTCTGCAGAAACAACAGAAAAAGCATCAAAACATCCGCTCGTGCAACTTTTATCAAAAGATAAAAGAATATTGACGGTTTTAATTGTGTTTATTTGTGCAGTTATTTCGGCGCCGTTGACTGAGGAATTTTTATACAGAGGCGTGTTGACGGGTTGGATAGCAAATTCGGCAAAAGCGTATTTTGGGCAATTAGGATTAAATAATAAGGCAACAAAAATCTTCACTGTAATACTTGCAATATGCTTTCCCGCGTTATTTTTTGCAACTCTTCACGCCGGTAATAATCCTGAACATTCTGCTAAAATTCTGCTCGCAACAATTCTTGCTGTAACCTTGTCAAATTTTACTACGTTGGCTGGAGGAATTTATTATTTGACAAAAATACGAAAATTCACATTTGAACAAATAGGATTTCAAAATGGAAAATTGCGAGTTGATATTTTGACGTCGGTTTTAGTTTCTGTTTTGGTTATTCCGCCGTTGTTGTTGTTGACGGGCGTACTTCGGGAAAAATTTCCGACGCTGGTAGTTGATCCGTTTCCGCTGTTCTTTTTTGCGGTAGTGTTAGGCGCAATATTTCTAATCACGCACCGATTACTGCCTTGTATATTAGTTCATGCAATGTTAAATTACATAAGTTTTATGGCTTTATTTTGGCGTTAGAAAATGCGGATTTGTATTTAATTGGATTTAATTATTTAATTATAAAATTTAAGTTGGTTTTATATTTTGAGAGATGAGTACAGTAAATTTTAATTCTTCTGTTGAGTTATCTTCTTCTGTTGAGCAGACGAAGACGCAGATACATAATATTCTTGTAGAAATAGCTCAATTATCTAAGCTTGATATTCCGCCTGACGAGTATCATTCGGAATTTTTAAATCGAGTTGTATCAGCGATGGGTGCGGTTGGCGGTGCGATTTGGGCGTTTGATGCGGGAACTCTTACGCTTGCATATCAGATCAATTTTCACAGTATTGGCATTCAAGGCGACAATGACGCTAATCGGCGGCATGCGAAATTACTTTATCGTATGATTCACAGTTCCGATGCCGGAACGCTTGTGTTGCCTCATTCCGGTTATGAAGGCGACAATGAGTCAGGTAATCCGACGGATTGGTTATTGGTTTTTTGTCCGATACGTACAGAGCTTGAGGTTATTGGTCTTGTTGAGATTTTACAACGAACGGATTCAAACCCGTCTATTCAACGCGGTTTTACCAAATTTCTTTCTCAAACTTGTCTGCTTGCTGACGACTATTACAAAAACCGCCAGTTAAGAAATTTTGGCGAACGTCAGAATTTGTGGACGCTTCTTGAGGATTTTACGCGGTCAATCCATATTAGTCTTGACGTGAATGAGACAGCTTACACAATAGTCAATGAAGGACGCCGTTTGATCGAATGTGATCGTGTAAGTGTGGCGTTGCGGCGCGGCGGTAAATGTCAAATCATAGCAGTAAGCGGACAAGATGTAGTTGACAAGCGATCTACGGTAGTGCGTTTACTTGCGAAACTTGCAACAGCAGTACTCAAAGCAGGCGAGCCGGTTTGGTACACGGGCGACACGAGCAATCTTGCGCCGCAAGTAGAGCGTGCAATTGAGAAGTATGTTGACGAATCGCATACTAAGACGATTGCGGTTTTTCCGCTTGTCAAAAAGAAACGTGCGGATTACGAACGGGATGAAGATCCGACGAAACGTGAAAAGCCGAAATTTCCGTTTGGGGTGTTATTGGTTGAGCAGATAGAGAGCAGCAAGATAAATGAGCGGATGCGTAAAAGGATTGAGATTGTTGCGGATCATGCAAGTTCAGCAATAGGCAACGCTTTGGAGTTACGTGAAATTTTTCTTATGCCGTTGTGGAAATTGATCGGCAAGTCAAAAATTCTTGTAACAACACGTATGTTGCCGAAGACAATTCTTGTAACGATAATTATTGCAGCTGTAATTTGCTCATTGATTTTTGTTGAATGGAGATTTCAGATGCATTGTGATGGTAAACTTGAACCGAGTATTCGGCGTAATATTTATTCGCCGATGGATGCAGAGGTCAAGCAATTGTATGTTGATCATAATGAGCGTGTGGCGGGTACGGACAAAGGAGAAGAGGGAACAATACTTCTTGAGCTTTATAGTTCGGAGCTTGAGAGTACGGGAATGAGATTACTTGGCGAACAACGCGAAATTATGAAGCAAATAGAATCGTTGCGGATTCAAGAATTTAATTCTGACAAGAAGTTGACGGATTATGAATTGGGACAAATTAGGGGGCAAATTGAGACGTCGAATATCAAATTGGAAACGAACTTAAAACAACAGGAGCTTTACAAAAAACAAATGTCTGATCTCATCATTAGGTCTCCGATTAGCGGTACGGTTGTAACGTGGGATGTGAAACGGCGGTTAAGCAGCAAAAGACCAATCAGCCGAATGCAATATTTGATGGAGATTGCAGACGAGAGTAGTACGTGGCAATTGGAATTGACAATGCCGGAAAAACGAATAGGGTACATTCTTGAACAACAAAAACGTTTACGGGAAACAAATCCTGATGCGAAGTTGCGGGTAGAGTTTATTTTGGCAACTGATCCAAACAAAAAATATTACGGTACAGTAATGGAAAACGGCATACATGATCGGGCAGAAGTACGAAGCGATACCGGCAGTGCGGCTGCGGCTTCGAGTAGTTTGAATATTGTGTTAATAAAGGTCGATTTGGACAATCAGGATTTGTTACCGGAATCAATCAGACCTGGCGCCGAATGTACCGCAAGAGTTGATTGCGGCAAAAAACCGTTGGGTTATGTATTGTTTTATGAAGTAATCGCGTTCATACAAAAAAACGTAATATTCCGATGGTTCTGATTGTAAATTGCTCGTACTATAATTTTTGTGACTCAAGAACACAAAAGCCTTGATTTCCAATAAGTAAGTTGGCGGCGGGAAAGGAAATTAAAGTGTAAACAGTTTAAAGGTCTAATCAAAATATTTTTCTGCCTATTAAAGTTTTGATTATGATGTTTATTTTTTTTAATCGTGATACGGTTGGGCGTTTTTTTAGAACGTTGTAGTTGGTATTTTTTATTGCGTCGAGAATTGCTAATCCGCCGTGAATAATTAAAGAGACGTCAAATTTGATTAAGTCCGGCACTTCGTTAAGTAACGGAACACCATCTAAAATTCTTTTGCTCGCGTCCGCAACAAGCTCACTCATCATCAAACGAAATTCAGAACTCCAACCCAAATTCCCAAGATCAACCCTATACTTCAACGCAATTTCACGCGGAATATAACAACGCCCAAGACATAAATCACGCGAAATATCTTGCCAAAAATTCGCAAGCTGCAAACCTGTACAAATTGAATCCGACCATTTTAATAATTTGGGATCAATTTCAATTTCGTTATTAAAGTTGATTATTGTTGTGTTTTGTTTTTGAGATTTGGAATTGGCATTATTTTTTATTTGTTCTGCGGCGGTAAAAGCAAGCTGCAAAACAATCCGACCAACAGGCTCAGCAGAGTTGCGGCAATAACCGAGCAATTCATCCATTGTTTCGTATTGTTGTTTTATTTGATCTTGGCGAAATGCGGTCAACAAGTTGGCGAATGGTTCTTTGTGCAAACGAAACCTACGAACAACATCACTTAACGCAACAAAAATCGGATGTGTTATCGGCAAGTTATCGGGAGTTAGTTGTGTAACATTGTCTGAATTGCGGGCGTAGCGGAAGCATTGATCGAGTTCAAGTTCCCATTGATTTAGTTTTTCAATTGCAATTTTTCGAGCAGTTTCGGAGCCGTCGTTGTCGTCGCCCAAATCGTCGGAATGTCTGCAATAAGCGTAAATTACTTCCATCGGCAAACATAATTCACGCGGCAATAAAAAACTTACTACACTAAAATTTTCATAATGTTCACGTGCCTTTCGCCGACAATACGCCGTCGCTTCCGACAACGAGTACGTTTTTATTATCTCATCAGATTTCATAACACACATTCTTTTAATTTTTAATCAATTCCACAATTGGCAATTTCTATACTGTTCGTACAATAAATTGCGTGACTCAAGAGCGTAAAAGCCTGCTTCCGATAGGTTAGCAGACGAAGGTAAATGAAATTTAAAGTGTGAACAGTTTAAAACTATTTTTGTAATTAGACCTTTTCTCTAACCTAAAAATACATCAACGCAACAAAAAACCTACAACGAAAAACCGCCTTTAACTCCTCCGAGAGAGGCGAATAATTCCCCTCCTTCGGAGGGGTCAGGGGTGGTCTCCTACAGGTTAGCGAAAAGGTCTATTATATCGTCTTGTGTTTTTTTATCGACAACTATTCTGTTACCCAATCCCAATAAAGCTGCACTGAACAACATTGTTTTCCGAACAGTTCTAAACTGTTCCCACTTTAACTTTCCTTTACCGCCGCTTACTTACTTATCGGAAAGCAGGCATTTACCCTCCTGAGTCACGCAATTTATAGTACGAGCAGTAAACAATGGATTTTTACCTCACAACTTTCACTTTTACACTTTCACACCTTTTCATCCTCTTTTCTCCCCCCCTTTATTAGAATTGAATTAACAGATAAAATTGTGCGGTTTGGTCTTTGTAATTCACCTTATGTGGATTGGTTTGGATCGGTGTTTGTTTGGAAACTTATGCCGAAAATGTATTTGGAATTTTGTTGGTATATCCTGAACGTATTTTTGAATTTGTCTGACAAAACGTTATAAACTGTTCACACTTGAATTTTCCTTTACGCTCTTGAGTCCCGCAATTTATAGTACGAGCAGTATAACGGATATTGAGATTCATAAATGAACCGTGCGGTTTGCAAAATTTCGAGTGTGAAAAAATTTAAATTCTAACAGATTTTTAGGAGTAGTTTTTGAAGATGCGAAAAGAAGAAATTTATAATTGTGTCAAAGAAGCTTTGATTGAGGCATTGGCAGTTGACGAAGAAGAAATCCGTCCTGAATCAACATTGGTCGGTGATCTTGGCGCCGAATCAATTGATATTCTTGATATCGTTTTCCAACTTGAAAAGATGTTGGGCATCAAAATTGAGCGCGGCGAGCTTGTTCCCGCAGATATTATTAACGATAAAGAAGGTACATACGTACAAGATAACAAATTGACCGAACGCGGTCTGGCTGAAATCGAAAAACGTATGCCTTACGCCAACATCGAAGAACTCAAAAAAAATCCCATGGTTTCAAATATTATAACGATTTTAACTGTGCGTGATTTGTGTTATCTTGTCGAGTCGAAAGTTGGTGTTGATCCGGAATGCGGGATCAATCCTGGAATATAAGAAAAATAAGACACAAAATTGATCCCGTAACTGCAATGTGAAAAATTCAAATTCATAGTGCGGCGAATAATATTGCTGTTATGGTTCTATACTGCTCGTACTATAATTTGTGTGTCTTAATAGCGTAAAAGCTTGCTTGCCGGTAGGAAGCAGGCAACGGTAAACGAAATTTAAAGTGTGAACAGTTTATTAGACCTTTTCGCTAACCTATAGGAGACCACCCCTGACCCCTCCGAAGGAGGGGAATTATTCGCCTCCGAAGGAGGCGTATTATTCGCCTCACTCGGAGGCGTATTCTTATTCCCCTCCTTCGGAGGGGTTAGGGGTGGTCTTGGAGGAGTTAAAGGCGGTTTTTCGTTGTAGGTTTTTTGTTGCGTTGATGTATTTTTAGGTTAGAGAAAAGGTCTATTAAATTCAATTGATAAATTTCACGGATGAGATTTTTGTTTTTGTTGTTGTTGTTGTCAAATGGATGTGTGAGTTGGGTTCTGTTTGTTGTCGTATAACGTCAAGGGATTAAGATGCATTGGTATTGGATAGATCGGATAACGGTATTTGAGAGTCAGAATCGTGCGGAATCAATTAAAGTGGTTTCACTTGCGGAGGATCATCTTCATGATCATTTTCCGTATTACCCTGTTATGCCGGCGTCATTGATAATAGAAGGAATTGCGCAAACGGCAGGATTGCTCTTGTATGAGGCGAAAGGTTACAAGGAAAAAGTAGTTCTTGCCAAAATCCCGCGATTCACATTGCACAATGTCGAAATACAACCTGGCGAAGTTCTTACGTATAAAGTTAAATTGGAATCGGTTCGTGAAGACGGCGGGGTTGCGGCGGTTTGGGCGTACCGTGACAATCAACTTCTAGCAGAAGGCGAACTCATGTTTGCACATCTTGGTGATGAATTTGCCGGACAATCTCTTTTTGCAGATGGAGACATGATTGACATGATGAGATTGTTTAGAGTGTTTGAGGTAGGTGTTGGAACAGACGGTAAAAAATTGCTCCCGCCCGAAACAAAAAATCTGAATCTAAATAACATGTGAGAATTCGTAATATTTCAGTGGAATTGGTGTTTTGGGATTACTTAATAACTGAACTTTTGTAAAATGGCGTTTAACACTATAAATTTGAGTGTGAAATGTTTATCAAATTACTATTTTTTTGACGCATTATTGTAACAATAATTATGTTAGTCAAAAATAAAAATTATGTAACTATTCAGTCTTTATATTATTTTGTGATATTAAATTTGCCCGTCCCGCTCGGAACAATACGTCTGTAGAAAATTATCTAATTTCACCAACATTTCATATCCAATGGGACGAGCGTTTTAATGAACTCATATTCTAATAACATATTAGACCTTTTCGCTAACCTGTAGGTGACCACCCCTGACCCTTCCGAAGGAGGGGAATTATTCGCCTCCCTCGGAGGCGTCTTCTTATTCCCCTCCTTCGGAGGGGTTAGGGGTGGTCTCGGAGGAGTTAAAGGCGGTTTTTCGTTGTAGGTTTTTTGTTGCGT
>JAITDV010000217.1 GCA_031282385.1 Planctomycetaceae bacterium
ACGCAACAAAAAACCTACAACGAAAAACCGCCTTTAACTCCTCCGAGACCACCCCTAACCCCTCCGAAGGAGGGGAATAAGAAGACGCCTCCGAGGGAGGCGAATAATTCCCCTCCTTCAGAGGGGTCAGGGGTGGTCCCCTACAGGTTAGCGAAAAAGTCTAAGGATCACGGTACAATAATTCCTTGTTACCGAAAATATCCGCAACATAAATTCCGTAACCATCGGAATCCGCATCGGAGTTATAAAATTTGTACCGCTTTGCCGTTGGCGATGAAAATGAGTATAATACAAGAAAAGATTGATTATTGAGAGAATAAAGATCGGTGTAAAAACCGCCTGCATCAGTTCTTCCGCCTTCGTTCACTGAAGGATACGGCACACTGCCTTTGTTCAAATTGATTCCCTGCGTTACAACTTTAATTCATTCGGGATTGTTAATTCCGGTTGACGGGTCGAGGATCACCAATGCGCCTTGCGGTAACGTATGATGTCCGGCGGCGATTGCCAGCAGTTTTTTTGTATCGCCGAGCGAGTTTGCCAAGTGGACACTGTACGGCAACAGTAAATGTTGCTTGAACAACGCGTCCGCACCGCTTCCGTCTTGGCGGATTGTCCAAACGGAATGTGTTTCCATAAAGTATCATTCCTGATATTCTCAACGTAAATAAGCAACACGTCCGTCGTTGAGCAACTTCGGGTGCATGTCAATATCTTTGTGATTCGTAAAACGATGCAACGTTTTTCTATCCGGCGAAATAACATAAAGATTCAAATCTGCCGAGTCGGCTTCGATATTGAGCGGCGACCCCGGATTGACTTTTTCACGTCTTTGGCTTCGAGGAGATAATCTTTCAAGTCCCGCATACCAACAAGAGCAATGGATACCGGAAATTACCAATTCCACGCCCTGCAAATCCGCCGCGTAATTGCCGTAAAAAACTGACTATCGTTTTGTCAATAAGTACGTCCACTTCATCAAACAAAATGATTAACGGCTTAGGAACGACTATTTCCGACCATCTAACTAAAGTAGAATGCAAAAGTCCTTCGGGATTTCTTTCGGTGATAGACGGAACCGGCAATTCCACAAGCTTTGCAAAATCGCAAATAGCACTGTAAATAATGAGCATCGCTTTATCGTAATTTGTTATGCCATGACAATCTTCGACTCCGCGCTCTCATAACAAGCCACCGCATTCGGAATTGATTTCTCACGCCCAACTTTGCAGGAAAGTTGTTTTGCCTGTTTGACGTGGAGCGTGAAGTACCCAATACAATTTATCCTTGATATAACGGTGCAATTGCGACCCAACTAAACGATCCGCAGGCGGCAACATGTAATGATCTTCAGGATTGCATGAACTGGTGGTATTAAAAAATCGGCGTCCGCTCATTTTTTCAATTTTAATTTTTAATTAATTAAATTTTCGGTGGATAAGTTACGGCATTGGCAACCACGTTTGAATTTTTGCGCCGTGCCAACCATTGATATGCGAGTAAGGGAACATTTTGATTGAACCATTTGATGTCGGAATATCGAACACCAAAACGCCGTTAGCGTTGGTTATTGGTTTTGTATCAACGAATCCGTTTTTGTCGGCAATAATTGTTACGGGTTTATTGTAATTCGGATCGGTTTCCGAATTGCGGGACAACACCAGCGGTCCGTATTGCAATGCCTTGTACTTGTCGCTGTTTGGAGTGGAACCGCCTTTGGGAGCGTCAATCAATTTACAACGCATATCAAATGTGAGATTGATTTCGTCGCCTGATTTCCAAGTCTTTTTGATTTCCGCATATTTTCCCGCTTGCGGATGTGGTAATTGCAAATTTCCATCTGCGAGTTGTGTGTTTTCGCTCCATGATGGAATTTTTAATTTCACTGTAAATTCTTCGGGATTCTCAACTTTTACCTTAATTTTCACTTTACCATTTTGGGGAAAATCTGAAACGATTTCCAGCGTCAATGACTTATCTTTTGGCGTTTTTGTTGTTATGGTTGCAGGTTCGTATAAATTAACGACTGGGTTATATTGTGCGTCTTGCATCACGGCAATATACGGAATGTACGCCAAGCCTTCGGGACCATTGAGATTGCAACAGGTAACGTGTAATTTGCCGCCGTGTTTGCTGTTGAAGTGCCAACCCCAACCGTGATCATTTGTTTTTGTTCCGTTTAATAAGTTGACGTAGGAAAAGCCGCGGCCATCTGGTTTCATTGCGCCGATGAGTCCGTTGTAAATGTATTTTTCAATTTCATCAACACATTGCGGATTACCTTCCAGACGTAATAAGTGTGAGCAGAATTTTATCCAAGTTACGCCGGTGCAAGTTTCCATCATTCGTCGTATATTTGGATTAGTTTGTTCGATTGCTGTGTTGCCGAATGCTTCGCCTGCTACCGTTGGGTGATACGGTTGATCGGAACCGCCGTTGCCGATAATTGTAATTTCGTATTTGCGTACATTCTCGAACAGATTCAACGCGCATTGTCGGTGATAATCGTTATTCTTGCAACGATAAAATTCGACTAAACCTTCGAAAAGCGACAACGTATCGTATGCTTTCGGATAAATTTTACACATTTTGTAAGGCAAAACGTTATTGTAAGCTGCGTCAAAAAGATTCGCTTCCAGACAACCACCTTCGGAGATGATGTATTCGGCAAAATCAAGGTAACGTTTTTCGCCGGTCATTTTGTAGAGACGGACAACCGGTTCAAGTATTGTGCTGGATTCGATGTGATTTTTGCCGTGATTGCCGTGCGACCAACCGACGTCAAGAATGCTTGTTTTCGGTGGTTTACCGAGTTGTGAAATCAGGCAATCGACTTGCTGTTTTAGCGATTTGAGAACTTCCGGTTTTTGTTCAACATAATCATAATAATCTTCTAAACCGATGAGAACATATTTACGTTCCCAAAGGTCGGAGGTTTCAGGTTGTTTTTCAGGCGGAACGCAACTAATCGAACCGTTGGGACGTTGTGTCGATAACATATCGGCAACAGCATCGTCGAGAATTTTTTTGAGTTTGGCGTCGCCGTTGTAACGGTAAAAGAGCGAACCGCTGCGGACAAGTTTGCCCCACATTTCACCGAGTGCAAATTGTTTGCGTCCGGTTCGGAAAAATTCGACGGTTTCTTTGTAAGGCACATCGCCTTTGTTCCAATTTTCACACGATAAATTGATGATCTTATCAAGATAACCATTCAATTTCACCTGACGCGCGGGCAACGGTTCCAGAGCATCTTTGACGACAATATTGGACTGGGCAAGAAGAATTGTTCCTGAAAAAATCAGGAAACAAATCTGGGAAAATACTATCTTTTTCATTTTTTTCTCCAATTTTTGTAACTATTCAGTCGTTTTAATAAACCACTCCCTTAACCTTTCCTTTGAAGGTGAATAAATTCACTTCCGAAAGAGAGATCAGGGGTGGTTAAAAAATGACCTTTTAAGCGGGCAGTAACTGTGCTACGATGCGTTCCTGCCTGACATAAATATCTTGCAGCGTAGAGCCGCCGAATGAATAGTCAAGTTAAATAGTTAAATGTTACATAGTTATAGTTGCAAAATTTGAATTGGTGTTATTTTTCTTGTTGTTTTTCTTCAAATTTGATGGTAATCATTCTGTCGATGCATTGTAATTTTATTTCGTTTGTATTTTTATCGGGTACTAATTTTACAATTTGTAGGTTACCGTTTCTGCTTAATTCAGAATGAGTTTTCTGAATATTAGACCTTTTCGCTAACCTGTAGGAGACCACCCCTGACCCCTCCGAAGGAGGGGAATTATTCGCCTCTCTCGGAGGCGTCTTCTTATTCGCCTCCTTCGGAGGCATCCATCTTCTTATTCCCCTCCTTCGGAGG
>JAITDV010000231.1 GCA_031282385.1 Planctomycetaceae bacterium
GGAGGCGAATAAGAAAACGCCTCCTTCGGAGGCGAATATTCCCCTCCTTTGGAGGGGTCAGGGGTGGTCTCGGAGGAGTTAAGGGTGGTTTTCCTACAAGTTATCGAAAAGGTCTATTATTTAGGGAACTTCTAAAAACTCATTTTGTCCACGAATTTCAACGAAAGATTACGAATTAAATAATTTGTGCAATTTTGTGTCAATTCGTGGATAAAATAAATTTATTGTCTAAATTTGTCTATCCTGAAAATTTCGGTAATTCTGTCAAAAATAGGTTTTTAGAAGTTGCCTTTAGCGCGGGGAATTGTCTTACGCTAATGATTCAAGGTTTTCAGCTTTATTGCTCACAATACAACTCAAGAGACAATCTTTTGAATGATTTAGGATCATTTTAGAAATCCAACCCGATTTCGTTGAAAAAGTTTGACCATGATCTTTTGACGCAATCTGCGCTGTCTATTTGAACACCTTTTACTCTTAATCCAATCAATCCCAAGGACATAACTAGACGCGGATCACCGTCGGCTTCAATTGTTGCCGGAATTATTTCTTCAGGCGGTACTATTAGAAAACCATCTTCAAATTCATTGATTTTTGCGCCGAATTTTCTTAATTCAACGCAAAGTTTTTCAATACGTCCGGGTTCGCAATGTCTTATTTGTGAGATATTTGTAACGCGTGAAGGTGAAGTTGCAAATAATGCGCAGACGGCAAATGTTTGTATTGAATCCGTCAAATCTTCCATGTCAACTGAAATTCCGCGAAGTAATCCGGGGTCTTGACGAGTTACTCTTACAGATTGATCAACATATTCAATTCTACAACCCATACGTTGCATACAGTACACGAATTCCAGTTCTTTTTGAATACTTTTGTCGCTTAAATTTCGTACTGTTACGCTTCCGCCTGCGATTGCAGCTGCTGCAAATGCATAGTTTGCCAACGCCGCATCGGATTCAATACGATATTCGTGAGGGCGGTATTGGATGCCGCGGGGAATAATGTAAGTTGTTCCTTTGGAAAAAAGCAAAGTATCATCACTATGAAGTCTGATCGGAACATCTACTCCAAACTCTCGCATAACATCAAGCGTCATCAAAATATACGGATGGCAACAAAGCTGATTCACAAAATGTAACTCAACTTGCGAATTCAACGCCGCGAGAGGTGACGCAAGTAATATCGCACTTGCGTATAGATATGTTGCGGTTCCGGTCAATGCCGCGTAACGAAGATCGGTATTATTCATTGCTGCGTTGATGCCGTAGCGTTTTGATGACGGGCTTATTCCTTCTCGCCCGATTATACCTTCAATCAAAAGCGGCAACGTATTATAAGCACTTTCACTACGAACATCCGCTCCGAGTTGATTTAGTGCAAATATTAAATCGCCCATCGGATATTGTTGTACGCGTTTATCGCCGTTGATGCGGTAAATTCCGCTAGAAAATGCAAGTAATGCCGTCAAAAAATTAGCGGTCAGCACACTATTGTCAACATCAATATATTCCTCATCAACTGGAAAAAAACCGCCTTGACCAAGTATTTCAATTTTACCGTGTTTGGAGTCTTGCTTAATCCGCAAACCTATACGGCGAAGCGAATCTACCATTACTTGCAAATCTTGTGAAAGAAAAGAGCCTTTAAGAAGCGTATTACCATTTGCAATAGCAGCGCAAATCAATGCTCGCTTGGCGATGCTTTGTGAACTTGGCGGTGAAAGAACTAAATCTATCGGCATAAAATTATTATTGGGTTATGTGATGGATTCTATAACCGAACTCAATATAGAATTCGGCAACTCAAAAAAATGTTAGAGGATAGGTGCAAGGTGTAAGAAGGATATTTTAGCTGTTTGCACTTGAATTTTCCTTTACCGCCGCCTGATTACCTCTCGGAAAGCAGGCTGTTAAACTGTTCACGCTGAAAATGCGGTTGTTATTTTGTGTCGTTTTATTCGATTGGGTTTTGCATATCCGGTAGATATTGTAGAAACGCAATGTATTGTGTATCTACTTGTCAATTTCTTTTAACGCTACGTAAGTCAACAATGACAATCCAATGATAATCAGCGCAATACTTAAATTTTGTGCGATTGTCATTCCGGTGTTTAAAAATGGTTCTTCATCTGTTCTTACATTTTCAATACAAAATCTTACGGTTCCGTATAAAATTAGGAAAGCTGCGGTGATTCCGCCTTTGCGGATTCTGAACCAATTTATCTTTCCCAACACCAACAAAACTCCGCAAAGAATCAAAGCGAGAATAGAGCTGTAAATTTGTGTTGGGTGTACGGGCAAGACGTCGGAGTGTTTGGGCAATGCGGTGTAGGGCAATTTTTCTGTTGGGTTATTTTCATCAAAAAAGTCGAATTGTATTGTTCGATTTGGGGATTCGTGTTGAAAATAACTGACGGTTTCGAATATGTGAGTTGTGGTTTTGACGGCGTAGGTTTTGAGTTCGTTTTTTGAGTTGTAACCGCTAATTGAGTGCAACCTCAAGCCAGTTTTGAGGTTGGCGGTTTGTTCGGAATTATTTTCGGGCAAGATTTCGATTAAGGTTACTTGATTGAATTTTTGATATTTTGGTGTATTTTTGAATTTTAATCCGCAATATGTAGTATCTCCGCGTTCAATTTGGCAAACATGAGCGGGGCTTCCTTCGGGAAAAGTTACTGCCCAAGGCAAATCGCACACCGCGCCGAAACAACATCCATTCAAAAAACAACCAATACGTCCGATTGCGATGCCGAGCATTACTGTTGGTACAATTAAATCGAGAATTACCAGCATCTGGTATTTGTTTCGCAATGCAAAAATTATTGCGCCGGTTGCGCCGCCGATGATTCCTCCGATGACGACTAAGCCGCCGTTTGCAATATTGACAATATTATACAGGGTGTGTTGGAGTTGCAATGTGCCGTTGATTCTTACTTCGAGTTCGGGGTAATATTCTATGACGTAAAAAATACGTGTACCGAGTATGCCGCAAACGGTTACCCAGAATCCGAGAGAGATTATGGTATCAACTGGAATTCCACGGCTTGAGCCGATCCATGCGGATAATACGATTGCGGACAAAAAAGCAAACAAAAGACAAACTCCATAACCGCGAATCGGAAATCCGTTC
>JAITDV010000388.1 GCA_031282385.1 Planctomycetaceae bacterium
TTGCAAATATTAGACCTTTTCTCTAACCTAAAAATACATCAACGCAATAAAAAACATACAACGAAAAACCGCCTTTAACTCATCCGAGACCACCCCTAACCCCTCCGAAGGAGGGGAATAAGAAGAAGACCCCTCCGAAGGAGGCGAATAAGAAGACCCCTCCGAAGGAGGCGAATAAGAAGACACATCCGAAGAAGGCGAATAAGAAGACGCCTCCTTCGGAGGCGAATATTCCCCTCCTTTGGAGGGGTTAGGGGTGGTCTCCTACAGGTTAGCGAAAAGGTCTATTAGTTGAATTCAATTGTCTGAAAAATTTATTTCTGTTGGGCAATATTTTCTAATGAAATAATCATACAAAATAAATTGTATTCAAGTGAAATGACGTCTTAAATTATTATCCGTCATATTTAGTGGACAACCGTAAAATATGACAATTCTGTCCATAACATTTACCGGATTGATTGTGAAATAGTCTCAAAATTGCATATTTTTGACGAATTTTCTGATTGGCACAATTATTGAAACTTAACCAATATGTTGAATCGTAGAGATACAATGTGTTGTGTTTCTATGTTTAACACTGTTCATACTTTAAATTTCATTTGTCACCGCACGCTTACCTATCAGAAAGCAGGCTTTTACGCTCTTGATCACACAATTTATAGTACGAGCAGTATATTTGAATTTGCGCAACAAAAAATACTTTTTAGAAATTTAACGCAAATTTTAGTAATTGGTAAATGGTGGATTTTGACCCCAAAAAATAACATAAAGTCGTGATGTAGAATTTTGTAATCAGATGTAACGATAACGTTATGAATTTTCGTTACGTTTAATTGTTCTGCAAACAATATACTGCTCATGCTATAAATTTCTTGACTCAAGAGCGTTAAAGTTTGATTTCCAATGTAGGTAATCAGGCGGTAACAAAAGTAATTTAAAGTGTGAACAGTTTAAAATCGAGAAAAAAATTTAGGAGAAAAAAAATGAAAAAAAGAATCAACTATCGTTTTGGTTTTACGCTTGTTGAACTTTTGGTGGTGATTGCGATTATTGGAATGTTGATCGGGATACTTTTACCTGCAGTTCAATCAGCACGCGAGGCGGCAAGACGATTACAATGTTCAAATAACATTAGGCAAGTCGCCTTATCGGTTCATACTTTTAGTGACGCCAATAATGCGTTACCGCCTGTTGCGTTGGGTCTTGATCGGGCGAGTATATTTTATCTGTTATTGCCGTATCACGAACAACAGGGAATATACGATAAATTAAATTCACTAAGTTCTTATGGAGTTCTGAATGACATAAGAGCGAATTGGAATAGCTTAACGGAAGCGGAGCGGTTACAATTTCCTGGTGTTAAAATTTACCAATGCCCTTCAAGGCGATCTGGTATCTCAAATATGCTGGGAAAGGTAACCAACGGTACTGATTATAGAACTACAGAAGGTAACGGCGGAACTAACGCCTCCGGTCCTTGCGGTGATTATGTTGCTTTACTACGTTACCGCAATAAAGATGATAGTGATGATGAGGTAAAGAATTTAGCGATTTTTCTTGCGGGAGACAACTACGCTATCTCTGGCACTCCTGACTTGACTGTTCGTGCGAACAACATAGCGTATCATAGGAGAAGTTATCCACTTAATCGAAGTCCTTTCGTTGTGGCGGCAAGTACGGCAGTGAGTAAAGCCGAAACGATTCCAGCCCCGAGTGTCTATATCACTGACTATGGGGATTGGACGCCGCGAACTACTTTTGCAAGTTGGGGGGATGGTAGTTCTAATCAATTAATATTTGGTGAAAAGTATCTTCCTGTTCAATATATCAAAAAAAATTATTATGTCAGTTTAGGAAGTTGGGATGGAAGCTGGATCAATGTTTCAGATGTTATGCCGACTCAGACTGGACGTACTATTCATGCCAGTGCAGTTGATCCAAATAATCCCAAAAAACAAATCGGTTTGGTGCAAAATAGAATAGCTGGTGCAGGTTCAAGCGGCGATGTATCTGTGCTTGGATCGTATCCAACATCGAATTGGGCTAATGTAGCTCCGGCAATTGCACAACTCGGCGGATTAGATATCAGGTTCATAGTTGGGGGACAGGATACCATAGTTGGTGCAACTTCAGGCGGCGATTTGGGTGTAAATGGTTTTGCGTTGCGTTTAGGTTCTGAACATCCATCGGTTATCAATTTTGCAATTGGGGATGGGTCTGTTCGCGGTATAAATTTATCTGCCGACACTGCCTTGTTAAGTAATCTTATTGATGTTGATGACGGTAATCCCGCAACAATTCCGTAATTTATACATTCAAGCGAATTTTAAACTGTTTACACATTAAATTTCATTTGCAGACATTTGTAATATATGAAAGTAAGTTTTTACACTCTTGAGTCAGGCAATTTAATTTATTGTACGAAAAATATAAGGAGATAAATATTGAAACGAAAATTTTTTATTTTAATGCTTTGTATCGCTATTTGTTTACATGTGTCAAGTTGTTCAAGACCGGCAGGATTTCCGAAAAAAGTGGTTCCATTTAGCCTAAAAATATCAAGTAACGGTGAACCGGTTTCAAATGTTCTGGTTGCGTTTTTTGATGATAATAAAAAGGCAGAAACCAATAGTAGTGAAGTTGTTAAATATACAATTATTGCAACGACAGATTCAGACGGAATTGGTGAGTTTAAAACGTCAGCTCACACTTATATCAGAAAAGGCGCACCGCCTGCGACCTATAAAGCAACCTTGGTAAAATTTTTTGATAAAGCACCTTCGGATACTTTGACAAAAGTACAACTCGAAGAAATAAGTGCAAGAGAAGTTGCCGCTTATCGTGCAAAAATTAAATCTGAGCTTGAAGCAATGCCAGGGTTTATTCCTTTTGAGTGGAGCAATATAAAAACAACACCTATCAAAATAACTGTTCCGGAAGAAGGTGGAACTAGAACAATTGACGTCGCTGATCCAAAAACTTATCAACAATAAAAAAATTTGCAATAACTTTTAAACCATTTTTTAAGTTAGTTGTTAGAAGTTATCCTGCATTTTTTATTACGTCGTTTTATTTATTGACGACGGCAACCATTGGGCAATTTATTTTTCGTTACCAAATGGATTGTCCCAATGGCTTTTAAATTGTTTGTACTTTAAATTTCGTTTACCTTCGTCTGCTTACCTATCGGAAAGCAGACTTTGACACTCTTGTATCCCGTAATTTATAGTACGAACAGAGTACAATAAATACTTGTGTATTTTTGTAACAAAAATTAAATCGTAACGGTGATGTTAGTCTTTTTCTCACGTGATCATTTGTTATGGTTACGGGCTGACATCTATCGTTGCGAGTTAAGAATTTAACAACCTTAAATTATGAAAGGAAAAAAATGTCAAAATCTATTTTGAAAATGTTGTCAATTTTGATTGCAACTATCGTATCAATTGTGTTGCTCACATCAATTGCAATTATTGCCGACGAGAAAAGTAAAAAAGTTAATTCAATTGATGAAGCCAATACGGTGGAAGAGATAATTGCTTTTTCGCATAGTCTTCTTTCGAAAATTCCGAAAGAGAACGAAGCGAGAATAAAATTTATCCACGAACTCGGTAAAATATGGTTGACCGGCGGTGATAAAATTATAAAAATCGCTGACAACGAAACCAAAAAAATTGAAGGAATAAAACTCAAACTTGGCGGTTTTCATCATCTCATTTATGCTGTTCAAAATGATCCGAATAAAAAAATTTTAGACTCAATATCGGAACCTAAAATTGATCGAGATAATTGGCTTGAAGAATTAAAAAAAGACGGACAATATCCGCTTATTGTAAACGATGAATATTATGTGAAATTTTCAAGAGAAGATGCTGTTGAGTTATCAGAAAATTTTTCGTTACATAAATTCAATGAATTTTTTGAACAGGCAAAAAAATTGTCTGTTGTTAAACCGGCTGGATACAAACAAATTGATCCGCTTATCAAAACAGTCAATGTTGCAATTTCCGCCAACGCAGTAAAAATCGATCCGCAACTCGCAAGTCATACAATCAAAAATATAATTGCATTTATTAATTCGGAAGAGTTTATATTACCCGCCGAAGAGAAAAAAGCTGCACTTGAAAAACTTGACGGTTATTTGTTGAGGGTAGTTGGGGCAAGTCCTGAAATTTATGGTAAAACCGTGGACGATAAAGATTTTCATTGGTCTGAATTACGCGGTAAATATGTGTTGGTCAAGTTTACCGCATCGTGGTGTGGCCCTTGTAAACGAGAGATTCCGGGAATGCGGACTGCGTATGAAAAATATCATGACAAAGGTTTGGAAATCGTATCAATTTATATCTGGGACAACTTAGCCGCAACAAAAAAAATTATTGAAAATGAAGGATTGACTTGGCAATT
>JAITDV010000405.1 GCA_031282385.1 Planctomycetaceae bacterium
TTATTTTTGCGCGGCATTTTTTTCGGTTTGTTGTTTTACCGACTTTTTAAACTGTTCGTACTCTAAATTTCCTTCACCTCCGCCTGTTTACCTATCGGAAGCAGTCTTGAGTCACGCAATTTATAGTACAAGCAGTATAGGAATTCAACAACGAGTTCAAAGCAGCTTTTCAGATAAATAACTCTGTACTTGATGATGAAAATTTAAGTGTGATGTGTACAATTTTCTCCCCCGCTTCCAAATTGGGTTAATCTTGTTATACTCACAGAACGATTTTGGTCCGGCTTATGGTTTTTGATTTTGTTTTGATTGATTTCGCAGCTTAAATTGTTTTTTGTTTTTTGTTGAGGCGGTTTGTCGGTAATCGAAAAATTTAAACTGTTCACACTTTAAATTTCGTTTAACGCCGTCTGCTTGCCTATCGGAAAGCAGGCTTTTACGCTCTTGAGACACGTAATTTATTGTACAAGCAGTATATTCTGTTTATTGACAGGATATAATTTGATGAGTACCAACTCCCTTTTGTCCGTTTATTCCAACGTAAAAAAATAACATGGTTGCCATTAAAAAAAATATTGGTAAAATTACTCAAGTAATTGGTTCTACTTTTGATGCGGAGTTTTCCGAATCAAATCTTCCCGCGATATTCAATGCGGTACGTATTGATAGTGAACAAAAGGGAATTGTTATTCATCTTGTTGGCGAAGTTCAACAGCATCTTGGCGGAGGTAAAGTCAGATGTGTTGCACTTGGGACAACAGACGGTCTTGTTCGTGGAATGGACTGTATTGACACGGGTTCGCCGGTTTCTGTTCCGGTGGGCAAGGGAACACTTGGTCGAGTGTTTAATATGCTCGGAGAACCTATTGACAAAAAAGGTGCGGTCAACGCCGATGAATATCGTCCGATACATCGGGATTCGCCCCGCATTTCTGAGCTTGCGACGAAGACGGAAATTTTTGAGACAGGAATTAAAGTTATTGATCTTCTTACGCCTTTTGTTCGCGGCGGTAAAGCCGGTTTATTCGGCGGTGCAGGTCTTGGCAAGACGGTTATTTTGCAAGAATTGATAGCAAGAATTGCGTCAGCTCACGGCGGAAGTTCGGTTTTTGCGGGTGTTGGTGAACGGACGAGAGAAGGCAACGATCTATGGCTCGAAATGTCCGAAGCACAAATCGGAAACACCGGACGTAAAGTGATCGAACAAACAACAATGGTGTTCGGTCAAATGAATGAGCCGCCGGGTGCGCGTTTGCGGGTAGCGTTATCGGCGTTGACAATGGCGGAGTATTTTAGGGATGTAACGGGGACAGATGTGTTGCTTTTTGTTGACAATATTTTTAGGTTTTCTCAAGCCGGTTCTGAAGTGTCGGCGTTGCTTGGTCGAATGCCTTCTGCGGTCGGTTATCAACCTACATTGGCATCGGAGATGGGCGCGCTTCAAGAGCGTATTGCTTCGACTTCGCGTGGTGCAATAACATCTGTTCAAGCGGTATATGTTCCGGCAGATGATCCGACAGACCCTGCACCTGCAACCGCTTTCGGACAATTGGATGCGTTTATTTATCTTGAGCGTGCAATTTCTGAAAAAGGAATTTATCCGGCAGTTGACCCGCTGGCTTCTTCAAGCCGTGTTCTTGATCCGCAATATGTAGGGCAACGTCATTACGATTGCGCGAGAACTGTACAGCGGACTCTTCAACGTTATCGTGAGTTGCAAGATATTATTGCGATTCTTGGTGTTGATGAGTTAGCGGAGGAAGACAAGTTGGTGGTGTTGCGGGCAAGACGAATGGAGCGGTTCTTATCGCAACCGTTTTTGGTCGCCGAAGTTTTTACGGGCAAAAAAGGCGAGATTACGCCGCTTAAAGACACGATTCGTTCATTTGAAGAAATTGCTTCGGGCAAATGGGATCATTTGTCGGAACAGGCGTTTATGTATGTAGGAACAATTGAGCAAGCCGCCGAGCAAGAAGAACGTTTGCAATCTGCCGTAAAGAAAAAATAAAAATTAAACGGATACAATTTTGAATTGAGCGGTTTAAACTGTTCGCACTTTAAATTTCGTTTACCGTCGCCTGCTTACCTATCGGAAAGCGGGCTTTTACGTTTTTGAGACACACAATTATAGTACGTGCTGTTTAACGTTAGAATAAAACTTGAACGGTTGTTTTGAACTGTTCGCACTTGAGTTTTCGGCAACATGCAGGTTTGTATATCTGAAAGCCTGCTGTAATGTTTTCTATGTTACCGAATTCTAAAATGTGTTCGGTGTATGTTAGTCGTTTCGGTTTTTTTGTGTTTACTTGGTGTCTCTAAAATGTTCACACTTTAAAATTATCTGATTATGTTACGTAGTGTTATTAAATCATTTATTTCCAATTCGCCGGCAATGAATATTTTGATGTTGGCGGTGGTTATATTTGGTGTTTTAAGCGGGTTGTTATTGCGGCGTGAGACTTTTCCGAATATAGATATTGAGACAATTATTGTTAATGTTCCTTATCCGGGTGCAACTCCAGAAGAGGTTGAAAACGGGATTTGTCAAAAAATTGAAGAGGCAATACAATCCATCAATGGTATCCGCAAAGTTACTTCCTCTGCGTCAGAAGGTGCTGCTGCGGTGATGATTGAATTGAGAAGTGATGAGAAAAATGTTGACCGTGTTTTGGACAATGTGAAAAATGCAGTTGATCGGGTAAGAATACAATTTCCTGATATGGCAGAACCGCCTGTTGTTCAACGTGCAGAATTTCAGGAAACAATAATTTCTATTGGATTGATTGGTCCTCTTGATTATTCTGTTGAATCAGCTCTTTTACTTCGGCAAGTTGCAGAGAATTTGCGTGAAGAATTATTGCAATATTCTAAGAATCCGCGTATTTCAATGGTGAATCTTGTTGGTACGAAGGATTATCAAATTGACATAGAGATACCGGAAAGCGTACTTCGTTCTTATCATTTAACGTTGGAGCAAGCTGCGGCGATAATTCGTGCGGAGAATATTCAAACACCCGGCGGTGTAATTCGCGCTCCGTCGCAAGAGATAAATGTGCGTACTGACAATCGGCGTTATGATGGTTATGGAATTGGCAAGTTGCCGTTTATAACTTCGCGTAAGGGAGCGGTTATTCCGCTTGAGGCAGTTGCGAATATTCGTGATGAGTTTGTTGATGGTCCGGCGTTGGCGACTGTTTACATTCCGCCCACAACAGGAATTCCTGCCGATTATAAATCTATTGCCGGTCGTCCTGTAATTAAGCTCGCAGTTATTCGTAACACAAATGAAGACTTGTTGGCGATGGTTGATAGGGTACACGAATTTATCAAAGAGAAAAATCAACCTGGCGGTTTACCTGATGGTTTTTCGTTGATTTATTGGGGGGACAGGTCGGTTGAAGTTCGTGATCGGCTTGAATTACTTACGAAAAACGGTGTTCAAGGCTTGATAATTGTTTTTATTCTTTTAGCGCTTTTTCTTGAGATTAGGCTTGCGTTTTGGGTTGCGGCGGGAATTCCGTTTTCAATTTGTGCAACTGGACTGTGGCTTTTTGCTTCGGATATGACTTTGAATATGATTTCAACATTTGGAGTGATAATGGGGCTTGGGATAGTTGTGGATGATTCGGTTGTAGTTGGTGAAAATATTTATGAGCATCGCAAGCGTAATAAAGATTATGTAACGGCGGCGATTGATGGGATAGTTGAGGTGTTTCCGGCGGTATTTGCATCTGTGTTGACAACGACAATTGCGTTTGTTCCGCTTTTGTATGTTGCGGGGATAATGGGTAAAATCGTTTATTTGATTCCTGTTGTTATGATTGCGATGTTGGTGTCATCTCTTTGTGAATGTGCGATGGTGCTTCCGTGTCATTTGGCGCATCGGGATAATCTTTTTTTGAAAATACTTGCGGGGTATTTTTATATTTTTTCGTGGTTATTAATTCCGCTTCGTGTTGCAAATATATTCTCACAGGACGCAATGGATTGGGTTATTAAAAATATTTATGCGAAGTCTGTAGTTGTTGTTTTGCATAATCGGATAATGTTTATTATTGGTTGTATTTGTATGTTGGTGGTTACGTTTTCGCTTATTTTTAGTGGTCGGACGCCGTTTGTTATTTTTCCCAAGTCGGATGGCAACTCAATTGAAGTATCATTGGTTTTTCCGAATGGAACGCCTGAAGAAGTTACGGATCAATGGACGCGTCATATTGAGCAATGTTTTTGGAAGATTGCAAAGGAGTATGCGGATGCGGGAACTCCGATTGCGGTCAATTCGATGCGGACGGTTGGTACTTCTCTTGATTCACGCGGTGTCAATATAGCGGGGGCGGCGGGCGGCGGCAACGGGCATCAAGGCGGAGTAGAGGTTGAGCTTTTGGACGGCAATACAAGAAAGGTGAATAGTGTTGCGATTGTTGATCGGTGGCGAAATGAGGTTGGGGTGGTTCCGGGAGCGGACAAATTGACATTTAATTCGCAGATGTTCGGACCTCAAGGCGGCGAGATTTCTTTTCGGCTTGCGATGCGTTCTGATTTGGCGGATAAACTTGATCAAGCTGTGGAGGAGACGAAAGCGTATCTGGCGAATATAAAGGGGACTCGTGATATTACGGATGGCGACATGCCGGGCAAATATGAATTTCGGATGAAGATCAAAGAAAATGCAATGTCAATGGGTTTACATCCGGAAGATTTGGCTAAAGTGATTCGGGCAACTTATTATGGCGCGGAGGTGCAACGGCTTCAAAGGGGCAGACATGAAGTTAAAGTAATGGTGTGTTATCCGCGTGAAGACAGACGATCAATAGGTGATTTCAATGAGATACGAATTAGAACAGCCAATGGTGAATTTCCGATTACGGAGTTAGCTGATATTGAAGTAGTGCGGGGTTATACGTCGATTACGCGGATAAATCAGCAACGTTGCATTGAGGTTTCGGCGGATGTTGACGAGTCGGAGGCGAATGCGCGAGAGATTGTTGTCGAGTTGCGTAGGGATTATTTTCCGCAGTTGCGAAAGAAGTTTCCGGGCATTTCGATTTCGTGGGATGGTAGGCAAGAGGATTTTTCATTGGCGTGGGACAGTATGGTGATGGGGTTTAGTGTTGCAATGTGTGTAATGTTTATTGTGTTGACGATTCAATTCCGTTCGTACATGCAACCTTTCATTATTATGGCAATAATTCCATTTGGTTTAGTTGGGGCGGTGATAGCTCATACAATTTATGGTTTACCTTTGACGTTATTTAGTTTATTTGGTCTGGTGGCGTTGAGTGGAATTATTGTCAATGATTCGATTCTGATGATCGATTTTATTAACCACAAGATTAGGGAGAATGTACCATTGATGGAGACATTGGTTTCGGTAGGTCAAAGCAGATTTCGACCAATTTTTCTAACATCTGTAACAACAATCGGCGGTCTTTTACCAATTGTTTTAGAAACATCGTTTCAAGCTCAAATGATTATTCCAATGGCATTGAGTTTAGTGGGTGGAGTGATGTTTGCTTTGGTATTAGTGTTGTATTTTGTGCCGGTGTTATATTCTCTTTATGCCGATTCGTTCAAGCTGCAAAACAATGATGTAACTAGTTGTCCCTGAAAATGTCATTTGGAGCTATAAATTCTGGGCTTATCTGGTTGCAATTTAGAGTTATAATTTGCAATATAGTTATTGTTTTATCCGAGATTTTCCTCAAAACTTTGCAA
>JAITDV010000463.1 GCA_031282385.1 Planctomycetaceae bacterium
ATATTAGACCTTTTCTCTAACCTAAAAATACATCAACGCAACAAAAAACCTACAACAAAAAACCGCCTTTAACTCCTCCGAGACCACCCCTGACCCCTCCTTCGGAGGGGTCAGGGGTGGTCTCCTACAGGTTAGCGAAAAGGTCTATTGTAAACAGCCGTTACTTATCAAAATTTCAATTAGCAGCCAACAGAATATCCTAAGCACAAGTTTATTCGGTTTTAGGTAAAAAAATAGTTACAAATAAAAACGCACGATTGAACAGTTACCAGAATTATTAAAAGAAGATATCTGATCAGATGTTGAAAAAATTTTTTTTAGACGTCCTATTGAAATTGCAATTTGTCCGTCTCCATATCAACTGATTTAAAAATTGCGATAACAACCAAATAAAACTAAATCTTTAATCGACCAAGAAAAGGAGAATAAAAATGTTATTGAAAATTATTAGAGCGGTATTTTTTACCGGAGTTTTTTTATTTTGCGAGTTGTTTACAACTGTTAATGCGGAAGAAGTTGCCGATAAAAATGAGCCGAAAATTGTTATTCCAAATGACGCGATCATCATCCCATATTCACTCGACAACCTCACACCGAATAAATTGCCGAAACCGGATAATTTGATTGAATCTGATCAAACTGTAATTGTTCCGATTGATTTACATCTTGGGATGCTTGACCTAATAAAATCAATTGACAAAATCCGTTTGAACTCACAACTTCCATCGCCGACACGTATTACCGCTGCTGCTGCCGAATACACCGCAACAGAATTGCCGCAAACTGGAAATGAATTCATTCTAAACGGTAAAATACACATCTATCAATTCAAAAACGAAGGAACATTGTTACCTTTCCATCTCCAAAACTGCATAATCGAATCTCCACGACTCAATAACAAACCCGCATCAGTTTCATCTGTTTCAAATTCAAAATTTGTCTTGTATGTAAGCGGTCAAGGTGAACATATTTTCACATTCAAAGTACGCATAAAAATTCAACAACAAGGCGGATGGCGTATCGCAGAAGGAATTTTGCCGACCGCATCAACCTCAAAAGTACAACTTACTCTTCCATCCGAAGCCGGCGATTTATTGACCAGGAATCCGCTTGATGTTCGGAAATGGACTTCAGGTAAAGATAAAACCGGAACAAAAAAAACAATCACGACTACTCTCGAACCAAACGGAAATTTCGCATGGCGATGGCGAGCCGCGATCTCCGAAGGTCAAGTTGATCGAAGTCTCGAAGTTGAATCGGTTATTCGTTTCGACTTGCAAGAAGATGCCGCGTGGATTTTGTGGATGCCAAAATTCAAAATTAGTCGCGGTAAATGGGAAACATTACGATTGCAAGTCTCATCAAATTACACAATTGCCGAAGTTACCGGTGAAAATGTTCGCGGTTGGAATATTGTTACGAAAAATAATGAAGCCGACGACAATACACAAATATTAAATATTGATCTGCTCAAACCCGCCGAAAAAGAAGAGACATTGCAAGTACGGCTGATGAGAATTGAACCCGACAATAAATCCGGTCGCAACGAGACATGGAAATTGTCAACTCTATCCGTTCCCGAAGCAGGAATACATCGAGGACGAATTGACTTACACCGCAGCTCTATTCGTAAATTTCGCGTAACTGAAGTCAAAGGCGTTGTACTTACCGACCAACCGCGAACTCCAGTTCCTATCACCACCGCAAAATTTAACACAACAAGTCCACTCGGCGAATTTCCATTTCAGTCTTACCGTTTCATTTCCGAACCATTTGACCTGACTTTCAATTCAGAACTAATAGAACGATATGCCGATATAACTTTCCAATCTATTCTGAAAGTCTCACATAAGCGATCCATTCTTGAAACAAAAATTATAATATCACCTCAAGGACGTCCATTTTTTGTAACAATAAAGTTGCCCCAACAATTCAAATTGAAAAATGTCATTGCGCCAAATACGCTTTTTTACAGCAGCGAAATTCGTAATGGTGAAAATTTACTTTACGTTTCACACGGTAACAGAGCTACAAGCAGTGTTATTATTGGAATTGAAGGTGAATATATTCCGATAGCGCCGGTTGTTCAGATTGAGGACAAAGACAATACAAATAAACCCAAAAACAGTTCACCGGCTTATCAAATTGATCGTTTACCGGTTTTTTCTGCGGAGTTTGCAGGGATTGCTTCTGAACGTATTTACAAATCTGCAACAATTGAATTACTCACTGATCCCTCTTTGTCTGCAAAAGCAGTGAATTTGAAAAATTGCGAGTTGAATAACTCGCGGACGGACAGCGGTAATATTCGTTCACCGAAAGAACAATGGGAACTTGTACAGTTGATACTTAATTGTTTTTCGTTTGAATATAATGCAAAATTGCTATTCAATAAAGTTGATCCCGAAGTACGATGCAGCACAATAACAAATGTACGAACAACAAGTGAAGCAATCAACGAAACAATTTTATTTGACTTCAACATAAACCGCGCCGGAATAAGAGAAGTCAAATTCACATTGCCCGAATGGATGAAAGACGCGGTAATCGAAGCACCTTTTTTGCAACGAAAAAAAATAACGGAACGCGAAATCAAAATTGACGGCACGGTTTTGAAAGTGTCAGATGTAACGCTTGAGTTGCAAGAGAGTGTTATAGATTATTTGCGTGTGCTTGTTCATGCAGACAGGAAGTTGCGGGCGGAGAAAGAGTACAGAATTTTTGTGCCGATAATCGAAACAGGAATTGCAACGAGTCAATATGTTGTAATGGAAAATGACCGAATGTCACTTGATGAAATGGTAGTTGATCAAGCGACAATAAAAAATCTTAAAAATCTTGACCGCCGCCAACAAGAATGGCAATACCTCGCAACAATGCTCGGCGAAAATGTGACCGAAGCATATTACGTACAAAAAAACAATTCTGATTATCCAAACAACAATAACGCCGCCGCCAACGCATCACTCACTTTCAAAATGAAACGCAGAGACGCAGTGCGGCTGTCGGAAGCAAGAATTAATAAAGCTGAAACGAGATTGGTTTTCGATCTCAACGGAGAGTATCGAGTGGAACAGATTTATCATATTGATAATCAGAAAGAGCCGTATCTTGATATTTTTTTGCCGGAGGCCGCGTCGCTTTGGGGAGTAAGATTTTTCACTGCGGACGCATGGCAACAACGCGACTCATTACAAAATAATTCTAACCCAAACCGCCCCGAAGGTACTCCGGTTAAACCATGTCTGATGCCGTTTCAACTAGCTCGAAGTTATGATCCTAAAATTTTGCAAGTTGACCAAAAAGATTGTGATTTTGTCGTGCCGCAATTTTATCTCAACGCTGCCCGTATTCCGCTTATTAAAACTGACAGCGGTGATCTTGATTATGTTGTTCGGATTGTTTATGCGGGAACTTCACGCAAGGTGAAAAATTTCTCCAGTGCCGAAATGCCGTTTATAAAAGTGCTGAATGTTCCTGTCGGGACGTCGCTACTGAAATTATATTTGCCCAAAGAGTACAAATATTTTTTCCACGGCAACATGCAACACGTAAACAAAGAACAGACAGATGTAATAATAAAAAAGATCAACGATGACTACACACAACAACTCGGTACAAGGTTGCAACAAACAATTGAAAAAGACAATGTGTATGCACAACAACGGGCTTGGTCAAATATGAAAAATTCCACTCTACTGCAAAATGATTTTTATAATGATACGACAAACCAAAGAGGCATCGCCAACCAACAGAATTTACAGTCATTGCAACAACAACCGCAAATAGTAACACACCCACAACAATTCCAACAACAAATGGAAAATACAGATTCAAATTCAAATTCAATATCAAATGCCGGATCAAATGCCGGAACGTTGCGCAATCAATTTATTAACCAGTCAAATACTCTTTCCAGTCAAATCGTAAATAAAAAATCAATCGCAATTCAAATGCCCACAGCACAGACGACGGTTACAATTGAAAAACAGAGCGGACCGTTAAACCAATTGATGAAAGCTAATTCGGAATCTGAAACCGTTAATAATAAGTCGTTACAGGCGGCAAGTAAAGATATGAATAAAGATATGAATGTAGATGAAGGAAAAGGTACAAGAAAGAGCAAAATTGATAACATTGAGGAATCACAACAACGCTCTCAGGCTGTTTACAACGACTATATTGTTTTAGGCAATACGAAACAACTCTACCGCCAATTAGCAATTGCAGAAAATGGTACAACGGAAAAAAATGACAACAACGCAAAAAGTAATGGTGTGGAGCTTATGGAAGAGCGATCTCTACCTACATCTGTAGAGACAGTAGATAATTTAATAATACCTCATCCAGCACCACCAGAGATGAGTCAAAAAAGTAGTGATAAATCTAACTCTCCACCTCAATTCGTATCTGGCGCAGTTATAACACCAGCTAATAGTTTCGCAAATGATGAAAAATTTCGTTCTCTTTCAACACGAATGACAGGTTTGGATATTGATGTACCTTACAATGGTGAGTTATATATTTTCATGACGCCGCAAGGCTCGCTTGACCTTTCTTTCAGAGCAGTATCGCAAGATTTCAAATTACGCGGAATTTGTTTTTTGGCGTCGTTGTTTTGTGCGGGAATTGTTTATATTGGTTACAAGGGCTGTCTAGTTGTAGGCAAACGTTTTGTGCTTGATCGCCGCGTAAATTTACGTCTCGGAATATTATCGTTGTTGTTAATGTTATTATCATTTCTTGTCGGCATGATTGTAATTTTTGTTGTAATATCTATAGCTGCAATAATCCTGTGGATAAATTTCTTTTTTGTTAAATTCGCGAAAAATTGATTTATCTCATCATAACTTGACTCAAATTTACACGAAAAAAATACTTATTTACGCCGACCGATTCTTACCGATTTTGCAGTACAATTTCATACATTTCAACTGAATAGTTGCAAATTTCTGTCAGTTAAAGATTGGATCGTCAATTGGTATTTTTATCGCTTTGCCCCAAAGTTCTTCAATCGCGTAATAGATTCGCGTCTCAGGTTCAAAAAGATGAACAATAATATCACCATAATCAATCACAACCCAACGCCCTTCCTTGTAACCGGACACCGACAAACATTCGTCGCCCATCTCGCCTACCAATTTCTTTTGAATTTCATCACCAATCGTATTAAGTTGCCGTCGGCTTGATCCTGAAACTATCAAAAAATAATCAAACGCCTTCGTCAGCTCACGAACATCAAGCACAACAATATCATTGCCTCGATTTTCCTTGATCACACTAACCGCCGCCGCTAAACGCTCCAATACAGTTGGAATTGTCCGTGATATTTTTTTTACTGATTTCATTTTAAGTTATTCTAAAGAGTTTTTGTAACGATTGCAAAGTTATAAATAAATTACCGTTTAAATTTAATCATTTTAACTCAGCAAACAACAGGTTATTTAAACTGTTCACATAATAGACCTTTTCGCTAACCTGTAGGAGACCACCCCTGACCCCTCCGAAGGAGGGGAATTATTCGCCTCCTTCGGAGGCGTATTCTTATTCCC
>JAITDV010000666.1 GCA_031282385.1 Planctomycetaceae bacterium
TTTTGATCCCAATAGGTCGGATTGCTGGGGTTGGTTATGTGTGTTGGATTTGACGATGTCGGGGGTATTGATGTTGGTGGAGTTAGAGTTGTTGATGATGTTAGAGTTGTTGGAGCAACTATTGTATTTTTTAGTGGTTCTGTTGGTGTATATCTTGTAACAGAAGTATTCGGCATAATCACAGGTACATTTCTATCGATATTATTGTTATTATTTGTAGTCTTGTCGGTATCGTTTTCAACTTTATTATTTTTGCTGGTATCGACTTCAATACCAAGATCAGTCGCAAGCAAAGACCAACGATCATTATTTGAATTTTCCATTTTATTATACTTTTAATCTGATGAAATTTGATTTTCGGATGATTTGCGGATATTTGACGAAATATCGATAGTACAAAAAATCCTGAAAAATGTTTATTGTAAACGGTTCACAATTTAATTTTGTTTATTGTCGCGGATTTATTTTTTGGAAAGCAAGCTTTTGTGTTTTTGAGTTTATTAGGAATCGACGAAATAAAGAATCTCCTTTCTGTCCCGTTAGAAACGGAAAAATCAAGGTATCATTTTACGCAAATATTACTTGCGTAAATGATATAATAATACAACAAACGACTGTATAGTCACCTTAATTCCTTTTTGTTGTGGAATTATTGTTTTTAATCTGGTTTCGTAATAAGTTTTTGGAGCTGGCGTTATTTAAAGAGGGTTGTTCCGGTTCTGTTACCACAAGGTGAAGTTGTTGTGGGTATACTGTTTGAAAAAGTTGTTCTGAAAGTTTGTGCGAATAGAGTTGTATTGTAAGACAACACTACAGCCAAAGAAACACACACAAATAATCTAGTCATTTACATTTCCTATTTGATATTATTTTTGTTAGGGATTTTAAACAGCAGTTTTTACTTTCAATTTCGTTTATCTTTGTTGCCTTCTAAATTGCGATTAACATAACATAACATAACATAACATAACAAATCGAATCTCTTAATAATGATAAGTTACGCCATGCAAATTTTGTTACGATTATATTGTTATTCTTGTTTGTGTCAATATACCGTTCGTACTATAAAATTGTGTGACTCAAGAGTGTAAAGCCTGCTTTCCGATCTGAAAACAGGCTTTTATGCTTTTGAGTTACGCAGTCGATAGTACGGACAGTGTGGTTAAATTTTGGGCAATGAGCTTTCAGTCTTATTCACAAAACAACATAAAAAGCAATTTGCTGAATAGATACAAAATTTAAAGTGTGAACAGTTTAATGCTATTTTTTAACTTGTGTTGGTAAAAGATTATAAACATCTCCATTATTAAAAAGGTTGATCTTATTATTGGTTTTCCGATGGGATATTACCAGTATACTTTAATTTAGGTTGGGTGGATTGCTAGGTGTTGGCGAAACAGGAATGGACAAAGCTTCTTCGGATGTACAACTTTTTTCTAACCTAAAAATACATCAATGCAACAAAAAACCTACAACGAAAAACCGCCTTTAACTCCTCCGAGACCACCCCTAGCCCCTCCGAAGGTGGGGAATAAGAAGACGCCTCCGAGAGAGGCGAATAATTCCCCTCCTTCGGAGGGGTTAGGGATGGTCTCCTACAGGTTATCGAAAAGGTCTAATGTACCGGGAGGTGTAGAGTCTAGCCATTTCTCGGATTCAAGAATGCCTAACCATTCGTTAATTTGCGTATCCGTATTTTCTATTGGTTGTCCAAGCTTTGTAATTGAATCTTTCTAGTTTTAGGTATCGATAATTATTTTGCTGCTTTTTGCTTGAATTTTTATTAGGCGTATTTAAGCTGCGATTTTTAAGAATAATTTATTTCCCCTGGTATTATAAAATTCATTAAGAAAAAAACTGCAAAAGTGTTTTTTGTGAATTGTAACTATTTAGTTGTGTGTTTTTTTCCAAAAAATAGGAAAAATCCGCAAGTTCGATATCTTTTATACACGATAAACTTGCAAGGGACTCATTTTTGTTGTGGATATTTTCCGGCGGATTGTTTGTTGTTGGGGTGATTCGCGATGAGCCTTAAACTCAAGTTACTTTGTTTACTTTAATTGGTTTACAAAGGAAAATTCAGTATATTTTGAGGTTGGCATGGCAAGTGTTTACATTCGTTCAAGTATAGCGGGTTTATTACTTTTTGTTTTAACGTTATCGTCCGGTTGTTTTACAGCTGGACCGAGTCTTGGTCCTTTTAGTGTACCGGTTATTGTTTTTCCTTTTATTCAGAGTGAATACGAAAATTTAGCTTATGAAAGCAGCCGGTTCAATGGAGTTGATATACTTGATCCGATTGTTGGTCCGGATCATGTTGCGCTTGATCCTCCGACGGATGATCAATGTGTTCGTCATTTTAGCAAGATTCGTCCGATAACAGGTCAAGTACCGGGTCTTGAAACCAGTCGTAGGGACATTGTTGGTATAACGAAGGAATTGATTGCGGATTATGTTGATGAACCGCGATTTTTTCCGCTTATTGGTCCTGCTCAAGTCCATCATGCTCATTACAAAATAACTATCTATTTCAAAGAAACTGTAAATGTCGGGTGGCCTATTCCACATACTATTACTGATGATGAAGCTGTTGAGGTATTTTATATTGACAAAGACCATTTGCATCGTGTTGGGGCTCTGGCATCGAACGTGCCTGCCGATATTCATCAACATTGATTCTGCCACGTCATTGATTCGGCAACATCTTAAATTGTCGCGTAAATAATTTATTTTTTTACACAGAGATCACAAAGAGCACAGAGAGAGCAGTGATTACGAGGTGATCGGAGATCACGGAGTAGAAAATTATTTTTGCAACTATCCCGCTGCAGGATTCCTGTAATTCACAAACGACACAATATATCGCCAGTACAATAAAATTTGCGAAAATTTGCGTTCTTGAGTCGCGCAATTTGTTGTACGAACAGTATATTTGTATTTCAAGAGTAATTTTCTTTTTTAAATCTTTGTTACTGGATTGTAAGTTTTATTGGTTATTTGTGTGTAATTATGTCTGAATTGAAGCGTATTCTTGTTACCGGCGGTGCGGGTTTTCTTGGTTCTTATTTGTGTGAGCGCCTTGTTGAGCAAGGGCATGATGTTATTTGCGTGGACAATTTTTTTACAAGTCAGAAATCAA
>JAITDV010000165.1 GCA_031282385.1 Planctomycetaceae bacterium
TTCTTATTCCCCTCCTGTGGATTGGCTAGGGGTGGTCTCGGAGGAGTTAAAGGCGGTTTTTCGTTGTAGTTTTTTTTTTTTTTGTTGGTGTATTTTTTGGTTATAGCAAAGAAACACTATACCTTTTCGTTAACTTGTATGTAAACCGCCCTTGACTCTTCCGAGACCACCCCTAGCCCATCCAAAGGATGTGAATAAGAAAACGCCTACGTAGGAGACGTATAAGAAAACGCATACGAGGGAGGCGAATATTCCCCTCCTTCGGAGGGGGCAGGGGTGGTCTCGGAAGAGTCAAGGGCAGTTTTCATACAAGTTAACGAAAAGGTATAGTGTTTCTTTGCTATAACCAAAAAATACACCAACAAAAAAAAAACTACAACGAAAACCGCCTTTAACTCCTCCGAGACCACCCCTAGCCCCTCCAAAGGAGGGGAATAAGAAAACGCCTCCGAAAGAGGCGAATAAGAAGAAGCATACGAGGGAGGCGAATATTCCCCTCCTTTGGAGGGGGCAGGGGTGGTCTCGTAGGAGTTGAAGGCGGTTTTCCTACAAGTTATCGCAAAGGTCCAGAGTTTCTTTTCTCTAACCCAAAAATACATCAACGCAACAAAAAATCTACAACGAAAAATCGAATTTAACTCCTCCGATACTACCCTTAATCTCTCCGAGACCACCCCTAACCCCTCCGCAGGAGGGGAATAATTCCCATTCTTCGGGGAGGTTAGTGGTGGTCTCCTACAGGTTAGAGAAAAGGTCTAATCGATTCAATGAGAAATATTAGAATTTATTGAATTTTCTGAAATTTAATTTCTGACCTATTGCGATTGTGAGTTATTTAATTTATATTGATTGCAATTTATTGCAGATAACAAATTACATAAGACACAAAAAACCGAAAAACAATAAATAGACCTTTTCTCTAACATAAAAATACACCAACGAAACAAAAAAACTACAACAAAAAACCACATTTAACTCCTCCGAGTACATTCCTAACACCTCCGAGACTACCTCTAACCCATCCGAAGAAGGGGAATAATTCCACTCCTTCAGATGGATCAGCGGCGGTCTCATACAGGTTATCGAAAATGCATAATCAATCACAAAAATAACACAATTTCACTCACAAAAATAACAGTACAAAACTTATTTTGATAAATATTTTGAATATTTGCTGCACGCGATTTCAAAAATATCAGAATAATTTTTGTCAAATCGTCAATCAATTATCATCCAACAATCCTTAATAATTCATAAAAACATGAAAAGAACTATTTCTGATCAATACCAAATCCGGCTTGATAAGATTGTCGCGAAATTATCAACGTTTGGACTTAACGCGTTTCTTGTAACAAATCCCGCAAACATACGGTATCTTACCGGATTTACAGGCGGCGATTCATACTTGTTGGTTACTAAAACAGCCTCCACGCTCATCAGCGATGAAAGATATAGTATTCAAATTGAACAAGAATGTAAAAACATCAACGTTTATATTTGTACGTTGGGAGATTACCCTAAAATAGTCCGCTCAATAATTAAATCAAGACAACACACAAGACTAGGTGTTGAACCGGATTCTATTACATTGCTTGAGTACAATAATATTGCCGTATTAAATCCTAAGACGGAAATCGTGCCGTTAAAAGGATTCGTATCTGAATTTCGTCAAATTAAAGACAAATACGAAATCGAAATAATCAGAGAATCAATCGACACGGCTTATAACGCTTTTACCGATATTCGCAATAAAGTTGCCGAAAGACATCATTCACGCTCCGCAGTTCTTGAGACTGAAATTAGAGACTCGCTTGAATACCAAATGAGAAAATACGGCGCGTCCGACAAAAGTTTCCCATCGATTGTCTGCTCCGGTAAACGCGCGGCAATGGCACACGGCGTACCGGCAAATTACGATGTATTAAAAGAATCAATGTTACTAGTAGATTACGGGGCTGTTGTCAACGGTTACATGAGCGACTTGACACGCGTATTGATTTTGAAAACAAAAGACAAGAAAGTGAAAGAAATCTACGACATTGTACTCAAAGCTCAAAAGGCAGCGATAAAAGCCATAAAGCCGGGTAGAAAATGCCGGCACATAGACAAAATCGCAAGAGATATTATCAACGACAGCGGATATAAAAAAAATTTCGGGCACAACTTGGGACATTCAATCGGGTTGGAAATTCACGAAAATCCACGTTTGTCCTTATATGATAAATCATTCTTACAACCAGGTATGGTAGTTACTGTTGAACCCGGTATTTATATCAAAGATTGGGGAGGTATCCGTATTGAAGACGACGTTCTAGTTACAGAAAAAGGATGCGAAATTTTAAGTAAACACGTTCCAAAAGAATTTGACGAGTGCGTTTTGTAAATAAATTTCAAATATATTAAATTAGTTGTTAATTTGATATTATTGAATTTGTTTATTTATATTTTATATTATACCTTTTCACTAACCTAAAAATACATAAACGCAACAAAAAAACTAAAACGAAAAACCGCCTTTGATTCCTCCGAAACCGCCCCTAACCCCTCTGAGACTGCCCCTAACACCTCCGAAACCACCCCTACCCTCTCCGAGACCGCCCCTAACACTTCCGAGACCGCCGCTAACTCCTCCGAGACCGCCCCTAACCCCTCCGAAGGAGGGGAATTATTCTCCTCCTTCGGAGGGGTCAGGGGCAGTATCCTACAGGTTGGCGAAAAGGTATATTATAATTGTCAATAAAAATTCGGATGGAGGTATTGTGTTTTGTTGTTTTTTAATTTGCCGGTTGTGTGATGATATTTGATTGATTTATATTGTTTCTTGACCTGCAAAAACTAATAGACCTTTTCGATAACCTGTAGTAGAACACACCTGACCCATCCCAAGGATGGGAATTATTCCTCTCCTTCTGAGGGGTTATGGGTGGTCGCGGAGGAGTTAAAGGCGATTTTTTGTTGTAGTTTTTTTGTTGCGTTGATGTATTTTTAAGTTAGAGAAAAGGTCTAATATTAATCAAATTTAAGATATGGAAAAAACTTTGGTATTACTTAAACCTGACGCTGTTGTTAGGAAATTATGCGGGGAGATTCTCCGAAGGTTTGAAAATAAGGGATTAAATATTGCAGATATTCGTATGCTCAATATTACGCCTGAACTCGCACGGATTCATTACTCCGAACACGTCAATAAACCTTTTTATCCTGACTTGGAAAAGTATATCACAAGCTCTCCCGTAGTTGCGGTTATACTTGAAGGAGAATCTGCTGTTGCTGTTGTGCGTAAAATGATCGGTTCAACAAACGCCGCAGACGCGGAATCAGGTACAATTCGCGGCGACCTGGCATTAAGCAATAGGCAAAACCTTGTACACGCCTCCGACAGCAGCCAATCCGCAAAACGCGAAATTGAATTGTTCTTCCCCAACCAAAAAAACCTAAATTAAACCCCAACATTTCAATCATATCTAACGCTACGTTCAATTAAAATGTTTACTCTTTTTGTTGCAGTATTATCGTTTTTAGGGTTCATAGTTGCATACAACACCTACGGAAGGTTTCTTGCGCGTAAGATATTTCGGATTAGCGCGGATGAAATTGTACCAAGTGTTGAGTTGCGTGACGATATTGACTTCGTACCAACAAATCGCTACGTCATCTTCGGACACCATTTTACTGCAATTGCAGGAACAGGTCCTATAGTTGGTCCTACGATTGCGTTAATTTGGGGTTGGCTGCCTGCGTTGCTGTGGGTGATTTTTGGAAGTATTTTTATCGGTGCGGTTCATGATTTTGCCGCACTTATCCTATCACTCCGAAACAAAGGACATTCACTCGGAGATATAGCCGGCACAATTCTATCCCCTTCAGCAAAATTGCTATTCCTGATCCTTCTAACATTTATTCTGGCAATTATAGTTGCGGTTTTCGGTAATGTAATCGCAAAAACATTTGAAGATTATCCGCAATCCGTAATGCCGACCATAATCTCTATACCTGTTGCCGTAATTCTTGGGCTTCTAATTCATCGGTACGGTATTTCACTATTTATTTCATCAATTTGCTCAATAATTGTACTCGGTGCAACAGTTATGCTTGCCGCTGGAAATTCATCCTTCACTATCCAAATTCCGTCGTATGAAAATTATCACCCGTTGCTCAACTCTACAATGCTCTGGACATGGATTCTGTTTATTTATTGCTACTTTGCGTCGGTGTTGCCTGTATGGTTATTGTTACAGCCTAGAGATTATGTTAACAGTCTTATCCTATATATTGCGCTTTTCCTAATTGTAATCGGCTTGGTGATCGCTTGCGTTACGGGATCGGCAGATATAATCGGCGCCGCACCGCCGTTACGAATCACAGAAGCCGGTAACGCAGGCGCACCTCCAATTTTACCGTTCTTGTTCATTACAGTAGCTTGCGGTGCAGTGAGCGGATTTCACGCACTAGTAAGCAGCGGAACAAGCAGCAAGCAAGTTGCCTCAATGAAAGACGCACAATTTGTTGGGTACGGCGGAATGCTATTGGAAGCCGCACTAGCAGTTCTCGTGATACTAAGCTGCACTGCAGGGATAGGAATTGGAATACAAAATTCAACCTCCGCAGCAGCTTCGACAACCGCACAAAAATTTACCCAAACAAATCCTGAACAATCCCAAACCACTTCAGAACAATCCCAAACCCAATCAAAATCAACCACCCTAATAACCGGACGCGACGCATGGAATCTGCGCTACAACCGCAACTGGAAAGATATGAACCTCGGAGAACAAGTCGGTACGTTCATCGAAGGCGGCGCAAATTTCATCAGTAAAGCAGGCGTCCCCGTCAAACTAGGTCAAGGCATAATAGCAATCCTAGTCGCTTGCTTCGCCGCAACCACAATAGATGCAGCGTTGCGTTTAATGCGTTACATTCTTCAAGAGCTTGGCGGAATGATTCGACTTGCGCCCTTGCGAAACCGCTTTTTAGCAACCGCACTAGGTCTCGCGCTTGCTGTTGGACTCGCGCTTTGCAAGGCGTCCCCCGACGCGCCCTTTGGTACCGGCGGCTTGATTCTTTGGCCGATTTTCGGTGCAGGTAATCAAGTAATTGCAGGTTTGACTCTGCTTGTTGCCGGAGTTTACCTAGTTCGTCAAAAGGCGGGATCGTTGTATTTGTTGATTCCCGGAGTAATAATGATTATCATTCCGCTTTGGGCAATGATCTACAACATAATTTTTGTCTTTGTTGCAAAAGGACAATACTTGCTCACAATTGTCGGCAGCTTCATAATTTTGCTTGCGCTATGGCTAATATATGAGGCTTACTACGCTATACAAAAATTGCTTGCCCTCAATAAAGAACAAAAAGACAATAGACATTTTCGCTAACCTGTAGGAGACCACACCTAACTCCTCTGAGACCACCACTAACCCCTCCGAAGTTGGAGAATTATTCATCTCCTTCGGAGGGGTTAGGGGTGGTCTCGGAGGAGTTAAAGGCGGTTTTTTGTTGTAGTTTTTTTGTTGTATTGATGTATGTTTATGTTAGAGAAAAGGTCTAATTAATACGTACCGCATATCCGGCTTTTTGCAATACTTGTGCGTATTTATTGTTTTTAGATGATTAATAGACGTTTTCGCTAACCTGTAGGAGACAACCCCTGACTCCTCCTTCAAAGGTGAATTATTCCACTCCGAAGGAGGGTTCAGGGATTGTCTCGGAGGAGTTAAAGGAGATTTTTTGTTGTAGGTTTTTTGTTACATTGATGTATTTTTAGGTTAGAGAAAAGGTCTAATAAATAAATCTATTTAATAATAATTCATTAGCATGTTTCAATTGTTTAGAAAAAAAGGATTATGTACAAAATAGACAAAAATACAGAGTTATAAAGTGAGCAACCCTCATTCATCTGTATTCCCCCATCAACAAAAAACACCCCCAAAATGCGCCCTTATCCGCCTATTCTTTCTGTGTAGAAATATCAAAAAAACATAAGTACATAAGTACGCGTTTTGTGTTGTCGGTTGAAATTTCGGCTGCTGCGGTTAAATTGAAAAATAAGGGTTGTAATATTAAAGCAGTTCGGAAAATTATATTGCAATATTTTTATGTTGATCATTTTGAGAAATCGGAAATATATATAACAAAATCTTGCGCGTATTTATTAGATTTTTTCGCTAACTTGTAGGAGACCACCCCCGACACCTCCAAATGAGTGGAATTATTCCACTCCTTCGAAGTGGTTATGGGTGATCTCGGAGGAGTTAAAGGCGGTTTTTTGTTGTAGGTTTTTCTTTGCGTTGATGTATTATTAGGTTAGAGAAAAGGTCTATTGTTATCAGGATTCAAATATGAGTTTAACGGATTCGGTTGAAACAGGTGAATTGTTTAGAGAACTATCGGCGTTAGTAATTGATCTTTACCAATCGGTTAAACGTCTCGGCACAATATCCAATTCATGCGGCGTAAAGTTGCCGGAGGGAGAAGATTGGTTTGAGCTGCTTTCCCGAAAGTTGTTGCCCCAAGTTGGTGATTGCGCCAATCTGATTGTCGCAGTGATGGGCGGTACAAATACAGGCAAATCCTTAATTTTTAATCATATTGTCGGAGATAATTGCAGCGGTGTTGACTACCGCGCTTCCGGCACAAAACATCCGGTTTGTGTTGCGTCTGGTAAAATCTCAAACCCTCTGGATATTTTGCAACGAAACTTCGGTAACTTCAATATCGAAACCTGGTCTAGCCCAAACCAACCTCTTGAACCAAATACTGAACTCCGCCTATTCTGGAAAACTTCAAATAACTTGCCCAACCGTATCCTAGTCATCGATACGCCCGATATTGACTCCGACAATGAACGGAATTGGTCATGCGCACGCGGAGTTAGACACGCTTCCGATGTTATAATAGCAGTACTCACTGGACAAAAATACAACGACGCCATAATCCGCCGCTTCTTCCGCGAAGCCTCCGAAGCCGCGAAACCAATAATCGTCGTCTTCAACATGATTAATCCCGAACGCGACCTAGAACATATCCCAAATTGGATAAATCAATTTTGCGAAGAAACACACACAACTCCCATCACTATATTGTTTGCCAAATTTGACGCAAATAAATCTTCGGCACTGGAGCTGCCCTTTTACCAGTCAACTACAGAAGTAAACCCGCTCGGTAATATAGTCGATTTGCGCCGAGTTCTAACAGAGTTGCACTTTGACCGAATAAAATCACAAACACTCGTCGGCGCAATCCGCGTAATAATCGATAAAACAAACGGTTTGCCGGAGTTCTTGAATCGAATTGAGCTTGCCGCAAAACAATTCTCAAAAGCGTTGAAAGAGCTTGAACAATCAGATAACACAACTAAAATCGAATGGCCCGCAATTCCAATTTCAATCCTCACAGAAGAACTACGTAAATGGTGGCACGAAGAAAAACGCCCGATCTGGTCAAGAAAAATAAATGACATCTACAAATCAATCGGTAATAAACTAATTTATCCGCTTGTCAAACTGTACGAAATTATCGTACAAAAATTCTCACACAACACCAATCCAAACGAAAAATACGGAAACCAAATAAATCTCTTCAAAGAAAAAGAATCCGCAGCAGTAGTTACATTCATCGAAACAATCTTTAACAGACTTGATAATCTTGCCCGAACAGATAATCACGTGTTGCGCCGCGAAATTTCAATGCTAACTTGCGGTGAAAAAAGAGTTGAACTTCTAAACCGCGCAAAAATTGTCCTCGAAGAGCTTGAACCATTGGATACGTCCCTACGCAAAACCATACGAAACAACCTAGCACAATGGACAGAAAAAAATCCAATCAAAACCAACATCATCCAATCAATCGATCAAGCACTAACATTGGTACGCCCCGCCGTAACAGTATCACTTGTTGTTAGCGGATTCGTAATCGGTTCAGTTATTGCCGCGCCGCTTGTTGACGAAATTATGTTGATCGGAGGAATAACCGCCGGAGGCGAAGCAATAATACACTCCGCCACCGAAACAATCAAATCAAACTTGGCAAAATTACTCAAACAACTACAAGAAGAATTTATTGTATCACGCTCAAAAAAATTTCACACAACTTTCCTACACGAACTCTGGAATGATATAATCAACCGCCTACACACAGGCGCAAACGTAACAAATTCAAAAGAATTTCAAGATTGCCAAGTCTGCTTGCAAAGAGCAATAGAAATAATAAAGTAATTTCTATCACAATAAACATCAGATCTTTTCTCTAACTAAAAAAAACATCAACGCAACAAAAGAACTACAACGAAAAACCGCCATTAACTCCTCCGAAACCATCCCTAACCCCTCAGAAGGAGGTGAATAATTCCTCTCCTTCGTATGGATCAGGGGTGTTCTCATACAGGTTAGCGAAAATGCCTATTGCAAAAACTTCCTACAAATCCGCTAAATATCAGATTGAATACTTGCAAAAGAAAACAGAACCGATACAATTACTCAAATTAACACCCTAGACCTTTTGTACTAGACCCACTTGAATATTCCACCATCAATCTAATATTCAAGTTTGCCCAGTTTTACAATTCCCCCGTCCCCCTTCCCTTCTCCCGCAACCGCGAAGAGAATTACAAAATTAACCACTAACCAATAAAAAACAATGACCATAAATAAAACCACAACACAAAACATCAAAACATTCACCGAAATTTCATTCACAAAATTACAATCAGTATTTACAGAATACTTGCTTATTCCAATTTTCGTTACGCTTATTCTGATGTTGCCGACCATCCCATTCAGCTCGGCAATAGAAATTCCCACAGACACTTCTCCAAATACAACTTGCACGAAATTACTACGCTTCCCCGATATTCACTACGAAACAGCGGTATTTTGCTACAGCGGAGATATATGGAAAACAACTATATCCTACCAAAATCCCGAAACCCCAATCACCGCCATTCGCTTGACCGCCCACGAAGGTCAAGAAGTATTCCCCAAAATATCCCCTGACGGCAAATGGATAGCCTTCACCGGTCAGTACGATGGCGATGAACAAGTCTATGTAATCCCGTCCGCCGGAGGTATCCCCCGCCAATTGACATTTTACCCCGCATCGGGTCCTCTCACACCTCGTTGGGGTTATGATAATCTTGTTTACGGTTGGACGCCAGACGGTCAAAACATCCTCTTCCGCTCCCTTCGCGATTCCAACCACGTTACCGAACTCGGCACATTATATACCGTCCCTCTCGAAGGCGGATTGCCCCAAAAAGTAGGCATGCCTACGTCCGGCGCAGGCGACTTTTCCCCCGACGGCACCAAAATAGTCTATTCTCCATTGTTCCGCGACTTCCGCTCTTGGAAAAGATACGAAGGCGGTTGGGCGCAATACCTAACTATTTTTGACCTGAAATCAAAAGAAACAACACGCATCGATAATAACCCCAGAACCGAACGCGAACCAATCTGGCTCGACACAAATAAAATCTACTTCACCTCAGACCGCACCGGCACAATGAACCTTTTTGAATACGATACCGACACCAAAAAAATATCCCAAATAACCAGCGAAAACGTCTGGGACGTCCGTTGGGCTTCAGGCGACCAAAACTCCAAACAAATCATTTTTGAACTCGGCGGCGAATTAATGTTATTCAACCCCCACGCTAAAGAACGCACGGAACCATTGAAAAAATTTCTCCACAAATTGTCCATAACAGTCCCCCACGACGGCTTATCAATGCGCCCTTCACGAATTAAAGTCAACAAAAATATCGAAAGCTTCGCCGCCGCCCCCAATGAAGGCGCCGGCAAAGGCCGCGTAGCAGTAATCGCTCGCGGAGACCTATTCGTCTTGCCAGTTGACAAGGGCTTCGTCAAAAATTTGACCAACACCAGCTGCGCACACGACCGAGAAGCAATATTTTCAAGAGACGGCTCAAAAATTGCGTTTATCTCCGATAACAGAATTGCTAACTTGCCTCCCGCCCATAGACCCGCCCAACAAATCACCGCCGTCGCCTCTCCCGACACCGAAGACCACATCTATATCGCCGACCCCACAGGAGATAAACACCACGAATTAGTTGGCGTAAACTTTTCAGGCCGTCTTGACGGTCTTTCCTTTTCGCCTGACGGCAAGTTCGTTTCAGTCAACGATAGCCGTGCAAAGTTGTATATTGTCCCGCTTGAGGAAGTTGACGGTTACAAAAAAGGTACCGCATACGAAATCACCTCCGGCAAGAACGGCGATACCCCCCGCGCAAGATGGTCACCTTGCAGCAGCTATCTTGCCTACACTAAATCAAACGAACTCGATATAAGCTCACTCTACATCTGGAACGTCAAAACAAAAACCGAAACCCAAATCACCAACCACTACTTCGATGTGTCCGAACCAACCTGGAGTCCAACCGGCGATTTCCTATACTACCTGTCAATCCGCGAATTCGCCCCGCAAATAAGCAATGTTGAATGGAATTTTGCCGGTAACCGCAACGTCGGCATTTTTGCCCTAGCATTGAAAAAAGATACAAAAAACCCATTCGCCCCACAACTCGACACCGATAACAACGAAAAAGAACAACCCAAAAATAATAACAACTCCGAACAACCCGACGCGAAAAAAGAAAACAAAGAAAAAACCAAAATCATTACACCCACCGAAATCGATTTCGACGGATTAGCACAACGCGTAATCCGCGTCCCAGTTGCCGCCGATAATATCACCGGACTCTCCGTTACAGAAAAGTTCCTAGTTTACGTTAAAAGAAGCGCACAATTTTACGGACGAGAACCGGAACGTAAACCACAAATATTCCTATTCGATATCAAAGAACACAACGAAAAAATACTAGTTGATAACGCCGGCGGATACTCAATTTCACCTGACGGCTTGAGGTTGGTCTTTAGCGAAGACGGCTTGAAATCAATAGAAGTTAAACCCGATGCCAAACCAACAACTCTCCCTGTTGACAAAATGTACGCCGATTCAGTTCCCTCAGAAGAATGGTCAGAAATTTACCGCGAAGTCTGGCGTAAATTCCGCGACTACTTCTACGTGAACAACATGCACGGCTACAACTGGCGTGCCCTCGGCGAACAATACGCGGAATTATTGCCGCATGTTGCGCATCGTAGTGATTTGAATTATGTTATTTCCGAATTGATTAGTGAGTTGAATATTGGTCATGCTTACATTCAAGGCGGAGACTTCGTTTTGCCCGCAAGACCGAAAGTAGGTTTAGCCGGCTGCCGTTTTGAACTCGACAAACAATCAAACTTGTACAGAATTTCCAAAATATACGAAGGCGAAAACGAAGAACATAAATACCGCTCACCGTTGAAAGAAGTTGGAGTTGCAGCGAAAACCGGAGATTATGTGCTTGCAATTGACGGCGTGCTGCTGCACGGCAAAGATAACCCTTACCGCGTGTTACAAAATCGCGTCGATCCAGTAACCTTGACCTTAAATGATAAACCCGAACTTGAAGGAGCAAGAAAAACAACTTACAAACCAATAGAGAATGAAGGCAATCTAATTTATCTTGACTTCATATCAAAATGCCGTGAATATGTTGACCAAATGACAGGCGGTAAAGCCGGTTACTTGCACATCCCCGATATGAGCGCACCGGGCGCTTATGAATTTCTGAAATGGTACTATCCGCAAATACGTAAGGAAGGTCTAATAGTAGATGTACGATCAAACGGCGGAGGTAATATTTCACAATGGATAATAATGCGTATGAATCAAAAATTACTCGGTACAAGATTTGGCGGAGTTGACGAATCGCCCGACGCTTATCCTGCAATTGCTCGCCACGGTCATCAAGTTTGCCTGATTAGCGAAACATCCGCAAGCGATGGCGATATTTTCCCATATTATTTCCGCGAAGCAGGGTTGGGACAACTGATAGGAAAACGGAGTTGGGGAGGCGTAGTTGGGATTTCTCCGCGCGGACAACTACTCGACGGAGGAACAGCATTTGTCCCGCTCAACGGAACCAATGACAAAAATGGTAATTGGGTAATCGAAGGAACTGGAGTTACACCGGATATTGAAGTTGACAACGACCCAAAGTCCATGATCGAAGGCAAAGACCCACAACTTGAACGCGGAATAATTGAAATAATGAAAAAAATCCAAAACGAACCTGTTAAATGGCCCTCTTGGCCAAAACATCCCATAAAAACAAAATAAACACGAACTCCATGCAAAATATTGAAAATCATACTACTAAAAATTACCAATAGATATAAACGTCTATTCGGCAGTCTCGTAGTGTTGCGCCTTAATTAAGTTAGTGAAAAGGTTTAATGTACTTCTGTCTGTATTAAATTGGGTTGTTGCATTTTTTTATTGGAATGCAGGAAATAATTTCTATAAAAAATTGGAATAAAACACATAATCTGAATAACTGTAGTACAATAACTATAATATTTCGGCATTTGCAATTTTTTTGATATTGCGCCGGCTTTTTTGCAATACTAGATTTTAATATATCCTTTTTTGATATTGCAAGTTGCATTTATTGTTTTGCAGTATTTGTTAATTGCTGCCTCCATAAATTGCGTTTTTGGGCAAAAATTCGTATTGACACGAAAGTACAAAATCGACTATATTTCACCACACAAAATTTGAACGACAACTAAATGACAACCTGTGAATTTATGGAAGGTTTCGGACAAATCAACGAGATTTTTCCTTGTAACATCCAACAAATTGTTACTCGACGACAAAATAAACCGAAGATCAGAAGTTGCTTTAATCAATTTTACCCTAGCAATTTACTGCTCTACAACAAAATAAGACAATGTTACAATCAACTGATTTTGGCATGTTGGCACTCGAAGAAACAAATACGCCCGTAATAACTGATAATTTTTTTGTTGAAGAATCTGTTGGTCAAAAGCTTTGCATTGAGCTTGACTTCGGCGTTAAAAACAAAACCGCCGGTTCAAAAAACAACGAAAACACAACTTCTATCCCACATCATATTTTAGTTGCACCGGTTCATTATGAAGCCGGTTATTCATATCCGCTTCTTATCTGGTTACACGATTTCGGTAACGATGAACATCAATTGCTACGGATAATGCCGCAAATCAGTTTGAGAAATTATGTTGCTGTTGCACCGCGTGGTAAAGCTGTTGTTGTCCCAACAGCCGCCAAGACAAATTTCAACACGGTTGAAAACTGGGATGATTTTAGTATAACAACTTTACTTAAACAAACTAATCACCATAAAACTAAATACGATTGGTTCTTTGATAACGACGGAATATCCGAAGCGGAACACAGCGTTTTTGATTCTATTCTTGTCGCTAAAAAAAGTTGCAATATTGGGGCAAATAGGGTTTTTATTGGCGGTGTAGGTAACGGCGGTACAATGGCTTTACGGTTAGCGTTGTTGTATCCGAAATATTTTGCGGGAGTTGCAGTTTTTGATTCGGTTATACCAGATAAAACCAATATCTTCTGTCATTGGAATTCGGCAAGAAATCTTGCTGTGTTTTTAGGGTTGAAGCAATCGGTCAAATTTTCATCAACATCAATGCCGGAAAAGCTTGAATTGTTTTACTCTGCCGGTTTTAGATTGACGATTCGTGAATATCAATCTGATTCTGACAATACTACTAAAGATTTGCCTAAACAGATATTGCAGGAGTTAAACCGTTGGATGATGGGTATAGTTTGTGATGAAAAAGATCAGAAATAAGATTGTATATTAGTGAATGAAATTTCTTTTTTTTACAGGATTAAGCAATAACTTTTTGCCCGAAATCCTGTGATATGTCGCAAAAAACATATTTGGGAATAACTGGAAATCAGGAATCAAAAAATGTCAGGGCGAATTGATAAACACGGCAAGCGAGTTGTTGGTAAACGAGTTGTAGGTAATCGGTTTGCGGGCAAACGGGTTCACGTCAAACATCCGGCAAGGTTACGCACAGTTAAAAAGAATGTTAGCCGCAAGAGTATTTTTGATACCGAATCGGGCAAAGAGCATCGTTTACAAAAAATTCTGGCGGCATCAGGTTTTGGGAGTCGTCGCCAATGTGAAGTTTTTATTGAGCAGGGTCGAGTTGAAGTTGATGGAGTTATTGCGAAACTCGGGGCAAAGGTTGATCGGTTTACGAGTGAAATTAAAGTCGATGGCGAACATCTCAAACGGGTCAAACCGGTTTATATTGCGTTGTTCAAGCCTAAAGGTTATCTATGTACTAATAATGACTTACATGGTCGCCCGCGTGCGATTGATCTTGTATCGGGCAATTTTGGTCGTCTTTTTTTAGTTGGTCGTCTTGACATGGACAGTGAGGGATTGATTTTGTTGACCAATGATGGTGCGCTTGCGGAGAAATTAACGCATCCGCGTTACGAGGTGCCGAAAATTTACAGAGTTCAGGTTGCAGGTGAGGTAACAAATGAAACGTTGAACAAGTTGTGTGAAGGTGTACATTTTGCGGAAGGTTTTGCCAAAGCAACAGATGTGATAGTCAAAGGAAAGCACAAGCATAGTACGATAATGGAATTAACTTTGGCAGAGGGCAAAAATCGCGAGGTAAGACGATTACTTGCCAAGCTCGGACACAAAGTACAAATTCTGATTCGAATTTCAGTTGGCGGAATCAAGTTAGGCAAAATGTTACCCGGCGAATGGCGGCATTTAACAAAACAAGAAATCAACAAACTCTATAACAATTAAAAGAGAATCTCTATACTCAAATTTCCCTCAATCAATTCCTAATTCTGAAATTCGCAATTCAAAAAGTATTTGATAATTTTGGATGTTTGTTGTATTTATGTATTTATTTTGGATTTATTATCCCTCCCCCTGTTTTTTTTGAATTGCGTTACTATAATGTTTGTCGATGTTGCATGTGTTGCTGTTGATAATTCGCGGCGTATTTATTACGAAGTTACCGCGATTATTTGAACAATAAACCTATTTAACCTTTTCCCAAAATTCCAAAATATACAGGAGAAATCAATGAGTTTGGATTTGAGTATTTACGGTATCAAAGTAACTAACGTTATTCGTAATGGCGCACCGGCTGTGCTTTATGAAGATGGTATCCGTCAAAAAGATGCGGAGATTTCATCCGCTGGCGCGTTGATCAATAAATCGGGCGAGAAAACCGGTCGCAGCCCTAAAGATAAACGTGTAGAGAAAAATCCAGACAGCGAAAAAGACGTCTGGTGGGGATCAATCAATATCCCAATTACAAACAGCGATTTCGATAAAAACAAAGCACGCGCTATTGAGTTTCTGAACTCACGAGAGAAATTGTACGTAGTTGATGCTTTTGCAGGTTGGGACAAGGCGAACAGACTTAAAATTCGTGTTATTTGTTGCCGTCCGTATCATGCGCTTTTTATGCAAAATATGTTGATACGGCCAACTGTTGAAGAATTAGCGTCATTTGGTAAACCGGACTACGTCATATTAAACGCCGGTCAACAACAAGCCGATCCGTCTTTGGAATCGGTCAAAAGTAAGACGTGTGTTGCGCTTTCATTTGAGAAGGGCGAGTTTGTAATTCTTGGAACAGAATATGCCGGTGAAATGAAAAAAGGCGTGTTCACAATAATGAATTACTTGATGCCTAAAAAAGGTTTCCCGTCGATGCATTGCTCGGCAAATGAAGGAAAGGATGGCGATGTTTCTCTCTTTTTCGGTCTATCTGGTACAGGCAAAACAACGCTTTCGACAGAACCAAACCGTAAATTGATCGGTGATGATGAACATTACTGGACAAATGACGGAATTGCTAATATTGAGGGTGGTTGTTATGCAAAATGTATCAATCTCTCTCCGAAAAATGAGCCGGAAATATTCAATGCGATTCGCTTTGGTACGGTGCTTGAGAATGTTGGTTATTGTTCTGTAACGCGGGATGTTGATTTTGCGGATCAGTCAATAACAGAAAACACTCGTGCTTCTTATCCGATTGAATTTATTGATAATCGCAAAACGCCGTGTGTAGGCGGTCATCCGAAGAATGTGATTTTCCTTTCGTGCGATGCTTTTGGAGTTTTACCGCCGGTAAGTGAGTTGACGCCGGAGCAGGCGATGTATCATTACATAAGTGGTTACACGGCAAAAGTCGCAGGAACCGAACAAGGTATAACCGAACCGGAAGCGACATTTTCAGCGTGTTTTGGCGGTCCGTTCTTGGTTTGGCATCCGTCAAAGTATGCGGAATTGCTTGCGGCGAATTTGAAAAAGCATGGCGTTAAAGTGTGGTTGGTCAACACAGGTTGGAGCGGCGGCGGTTATGGCGTCGGAAGCAGACTTTCGATTAAACACACAAGAGCAATAATTGACGGAATCCATAGCGGTGAACTTGCTAAATCGGCGAAAATTACCGATCCGGTTTTCGGACTCGCGATACCAACATCTTGTCCAAATGTTCCGCCGGAAATTCTCAATCCGCGTAATGTTTGGAAAGACAAGGATGAGTACGATAAAAAGGCTTTACATCTTGCCGGTTTGTTCAAAAAGAATTTCGAGAAATTCGCAGCAAATTCATCAAAAGAAATTGTCAATGCCGGACCTTTGAAATATAGCGAATAAAACCACATTTAGTTGGATTTGATTTTCCGTTACCAAAAATCAAGACAGGGGCAATATAAACGTATTGCCCCTGTTTTTTATTAGAATAAAGTTTTAAAAAAGGAATAAATTGCCCATTCAAGCAACAGCATTGTTAGTTACTCGACTTTTAGTTTGACCATCGCGTAACTCCTTTTTACGGGAACTTGCAATTTGATTTCATTGTCGGCAGCGGTGGGGAAAACACCCAGATAAAGATGGCTTTGCAAATAGGAATTTTTGTCCGGTTTAAAATTTTACTGCACGGCTGTCCAACCCAGAGCGGTTTTGTACATTGGCGTTGCGCTGATGCTGCCGTTGGGTTGCTGCGTTGTCAGGTAGTCCACCACGGTCTCGTCCAGTATCTATTCGGCGTCCCGAGTATAACGGTAGAGCAACGCCCTAATACTGCTATAATTTTTCGTATCTATTGTTTTATCATTATTTAAGTCGATACTTAAAATTTTTCTTGTAATTGGTGTTTTATTTTATTTCTTGGTTCTTTCATGCGTGGAAATT
>JAITDV010000166.1 GCA_031282385.1 Planctomycetaceae bacterium
GTCTTCTTATTCCCCACCTTCGGAGGGGTCAGGGGTGGTCTCCGACAGGTTAGCGAAAAAGTCTATTGTTTATACTGCTCGTACTATAAATTATTTTGATTTAAAAGCGTAAAAGCCTGCTTTCCGATATGTAAGCCATGCGAAGGGAAACGAAATTTAACGTGTGAACTGTTTATAAATGTAAAACGCCACTTTACGGAAGTTCAGATCAAAATCTCTCTTTCAAATCGCTACCAAATTACCACATAAATTTACATTTGTAAACATCGCGAATATAGTAGACCTTTTCTCTAACCTGTAGGTGACCACCCCTGACCCCTCCGAAGGTGGGGAATTATTCGCCTCTCTCGGAGGCGTCCTCTTATTCTCCTCCTTCGGAGGCGTCTTCTTATTCCCCTCCTTCGGGGGGGCTAGGGGTGGTCTCGGAGGAGTTAAAGGCGGTTTTTGTTGCGTTAATGTATTTTTAAGTTAGAGAAAAGGTCTATTTTTTCCACGAATTTTTACGCAAAGTTATCAATTTTTTTCAGGTACAATGTCAATTACGATGAAATCCGGTTTGCAATTGAATCTTACTCGCGGCGCACGTCCGCGTTCCATTCCTGTTCCCTTGCTGACAATCAGAATTGATCCATTGGGCAACCTGTGGTCTCCGCTTGACCAGCGCCGCGGTAAACCCGCAGTCATATTAAAAAGAGGTCCGAAAAAAGGAATAGAAATTTGCCCGCCATGAGTATGACCCGCTAACATGATATGCGCATCCTGTTCCGCCAACGCATAACTTGCCGCATGACCTGCCATCAATACAAAACGCGGTTTAGATAATTGCTTGCCTCGTTTTGAATAACGCGAACTTGTAACTAATTTTCGTTGCGTAAATGAACTTTCCATTGACACAAAAAATACCCGCAATTCTCCAATATCAATCCGCCGCGTACCATCAAACACCACAATTCCAGTATCATCAAAAGAACGCCGCCAATCATACCAACATCCAATTTCCTGATTGCCCTTGATTGCGTAAACTCCATATTTCGCCTTCAAGTTCACTTCCTTCAGCAATGAATTAAATTCATCAATAAGCCGTTTCTCCATTTCACGAGTTCTTGCCTGAATATAATCGCCGCCGAAAATTATCAAATCGGCATTCTGATTTTTTAACAAATTCAATGTCTTGCGTTCATAGTTGCCAATGTGATCAGTTTGAATATCCGCAATAAAAGCAACACGAATCGGCTCCGTTACTAAATTTGTCTTGTACTTATAACGCAATACCTCTATTGCCGTCGGTTCTATAAATAACGCAATAACACTAAAAACTAAAATCAAAAACGCTGCCGTAAATAATAAAACAGATAATCCAATTCGGCGTACATATTTTTTGTTGCGCAAAATCAGAATCAAACCCATAGCTATCAAAAAACCACTACCATGCCACGCCAATCCATGCGCAACTAAAGAAAAATTTCCAAAACTAATCAACACAACCGCAAAACAACCAACCGCACACAAACAAACCAAATGAAACAAACTCAACAATGGTTGCCGCCAAACTATAAACAATAAAAATACATCAACAACAACCATAAAAAGATTGTAAATAACAATTGAAATCATCTGGCTTGTTAAATAAAATTTCGGTACTATTTCTACTAATTATTAGACCTTTTTTCTAACCTAAAAACACATCAACGCAACAAAAAAACTACAACGAAAAACCGCCTTTAACTCCTCCGAAACCACCACTGACCCCTCCGAAGGAGGCGAATAAGAATACGCATCCGAGTGAGTCTAATAATTCCCCTCCTTCGGAGGGGTCAGTGGCGGTTTCCTACAGGTTATCGAAAAGGTCTAATACAAAAGAACTTTGCGAGTTTGCGTTTTTATTCTTCCCAACCGATTTGATGAATAAGGAAACGTACACACCATGCAACAGGAATTATTGTAACAGTAATTACAGCTACTTTTATCAATTGTAGAATTGACAACGGTTGTGTTCTGAAAATTGAACCGATAAAACCTGCACCATTTTCCTGCACCACTCCGAAATTACTCACCTGTACTATTCCGATTTGGACTACTCCAATTAACAACACTATCACAATAAACGACAAATTTTTGTGTAACATTGAAAACGGCGATTCCTCCAACCTTAAAGATCGTGAATTGAATATATTCCAAAATTGAAACATTACGAATGTTGTAAAAAATAATGTCAACGCTTGAATGTTGTCCGGTAAATTCGGGTCTGCATGAAAACGAAAATTCTTGCCGTCCTCAACCAACAAGTCAAATTTTAACACTAACGCCAAAACCAAAACTTGATATAAACCACAAAGCAAAATATTTAATCCCATTGCTTTTGTTATTATTGATGCTTCTCGTTTTATTGGTTTACGCCGCATTGAATTTGCACGCGGCGGATCAGTACTCAACGCGATTGCTGCAAACGTGTCCATGATAATATTGATCCACAAAAGTTGCGGTACCGTCAACGGTAACGGCACTCCGAAAAGCGGTCCCAATAACGCACACGTCAACGCTACTACATTGACCGAAAGCTGGAATTGCAAGAATTTTTGTATATTTTGATATAGCGTGCGCCCCCAACAAATACCGGTTACTATGCTCTTAAAATTGTCATCAAGTAACACAATATCGCTTGCTTCTTTAGCAACTTCAGTTCCCGTGACGCCCATCGATATTCCTACATCCGCAAATTTCAACGCCGGCGCATCATTTGTACCGTCGCCAGTCATCGCCACAACTTCACCTTGTTTGTGCATCGCTTTGACCAACCGTAATTTGTCCATCGGAGTAGAACGGGCAAGAACTCGTAAATAAGGAATCGCTGCCGTCAATTTCTCATCACTCAATTCCGCCAACTCCGCCGAAGTTAATACAACTTCACCATTCTGAATTTCTGTTTCAATATTTCCCGCAACATATTTGCCCGACAAAATCCCAGCTTTCTTTGCAATCGCAATTGCTGTCGGTTCCGCGTCGCCAGTTATCATCTTGACATCAACACCAGCACCATGACACACGTCAACAGCATGAGACACCTCTTCACGAATCGGATCAGATATGCCAACTAACGCATAAAGAATATTGTTACGATAATTCACAAACTGATCGGCTTCATCTTCAATAAAACCGCCTGATTGATTTATATTCTTTATGTTACATTCTTTTGACGTAAACGCAATTACCCGCAATGCTTCACTTTGCGCTTTTGACAATGCCGTTTCTATGGATGCACGATATTGTTCAATCGGTTCAATCTTGCCATTCAAAAAAATATGCGAACAACAATTCAACAATCTCTCAGGCGCACCTTTGGCAAAAACATTGCGGAAATCACCTCTGTCAACCGCAACAAGAGACATCTTACGCGCTGAATTATGGCTCAATTCCCATACACGTTTATTTTTGTTACGATAATACATATAGTCAATACCGGCATTAAACAAAAGCCGTAACAACGCACACTCGGTCGGATTACCAATTCCGTTAACCGTACCGTCAGTATTGATTTTTAACGACGCTTCACTGTTTATAGAAATCATGTCAGTCAAAGCATTCCACACAGAAAGTTTTTTTATCGCGTCAGAGTCATTGCCGTTTACCTCTTGCATGTCGGCAAAAATCCATGTTACCGTCATTTGATTTTGCGTTAATGTTCCCGTTTTATCCGAACATACAATTGTCGCCGAACCGATTGTTTCAGACGCGACAAGTTTACGAATAAGACAATTCTCTTTTGCCATTTTCATCATATTCATCGCCAACGACACCGTAACCATCATCGGTAAACCTTCAGGTACCGCAACAACAATTATCGTTACAGCAATTATAAATGATAACAATAACGCCTTGAACAAAAACATTACGTTCTGCATATTGTCCGATCCAACTATGCCAAACACACCTATCAATCCAATACTAAGCCCAAAAGCCGCAATAAACGCCGGAATAGTTGCCGCAAACTGTAACGCAGGATTATTCAACTCCATATCCAAACTCTTAAAAAACGGACGTATAACAAAACGCATCACAAGAAAACCAACAATTAACGCAACAAAAATTAAACCAAATAAAATAATCCGGCTGTCACAGATTTTGCTAAACAAATTAGAGTTGAGAATAGTTGAACCAGCCATAATACTGAAAATCGCCATTGAACTGCTCACTCCGACAACACTAATCTGTTTGGCAAGAACTGATAACTTTTGAGTCAACGGCGTTTCGCCTTCCGACTCGGAGGTTCCAAGATTAGCCGCAATTTGTCCTAATCTAGTTTTATCGCCAACGGCAGTAACTATAAATTGACCGTGTCCGTCCGAAATCATTGTACCGCGATAGACTTGATTTACGTCGTCGATTTCATTTTTGCCGGACAAAATATCCGTAATTATTTTATCCAAATCACAAGGAACATGTTTCTCTACCGGCACAGATTCGCCCGTCATTACAGATTGATCGATCAACAAACCTTGCGAGTCAAGAATTATGCCGTCAGCAGGAATTTTGTCGCCTAGATTTATTTGAACAATATCGCCAACAACAATATCGTTAATCGAAATTTCTGAAATTTCACCATTGCGAATAACTTTAACACGAATATCGTCCTTGACTTTATTCAACAAATCAAATTCACGCGCACTCTTCAACTCACTAAAAAAACCCGCTAAAGTAGCAAGCGCAACAGCAAACACAATACCAATTGAATCAATAAAACTTGCTTCATGATTTTGCAAGATAAATTTTTCAAGTACCGTCATCAGAATAGAAATAATTGCGGCAACAAGAAGAATTTTAATTGTAGGATCATTAAATTTTTCGAGTAATTGTTGCCACCAAGGTTCACGCGGCGGAGGCGTAAGTAGATTTGTTCCGTAGCGGGCAACAGATAATTTTATTTGTTCATCTGTAAGTCCAAGTTGCGGATTTATTGTTACGTTATCAAATTGAATTGAATTTTGATTCATTTTAATTTTTATAAATTGTTAAAAATTTTAAACTGTTCACACTTGAATTTTCGGTAATGCGTGCGGACTCATCTCTCGGAATGCCCGTTTAACGCATTCGCACCTAATGTGTTCAAAAAAAACTATTTCTAGTTACAAACGATTTTATGTTACATTTAATTGTCAATGAATTGTTATTGTTCCAGTAATCCAAATATACTGCTCGTACTATAAATTTTGAAACTCAAGAACGTAAAAGCTTGCTTTCAGATAAGTAAGCGGACGGCGGTGAATGAAATTAAAGTGTGAACAGTTTAAAACATTATATTACTGAAATATACTCATCACACTTTAAAATTCGTTTTATTTTTTCGTAATGGACAAAAGGAATTTTAGGGCTATGACAAACTTGAGTGCCAACTCAAAAACAAAAAAATTCAAACGTTATGAGTGTGTATAAAGTTTTTGTGTAACCGATATTTAAAATGTGTTCGGTACCGTTAGAAACACGAAATAAATATTGCGAAAAATATAGAACACACGTTAAAATAAGTTAATACAAGTTTTCGATTAAGTAAACCTACACTGCATACCAAAAATCCAAGTGCAACACATTTATTCAAAATATGTTTTCCAACGTTCAGAGTTGCCCCGAATCAATTCCAAGCTTACAAACACTACACCAAAACAAATCAACCTCCAAATCGGGTGCGTATTGTCCATAATTAATATTAGTTGTCTAGTCCCTATTAAACTGTTCTCACTTTAAATTTCGTTTACCTTCGCCTGCTTACCTATCGGAAAGCAGGTTT
>JAITDV010000221.1 GCA_031282385.1 Planctomycetaceae bacterium
TTCGCGTACTTGCCTGCCGAAAAGCAAGCACTTGAATCAAGTAATTTATAGTATGAGCAGTGTAATGGAGTTATTCAATGTTGGTTGGGGATTCGATTAAACGGAAAATTACGTTATAATTTTCAAGAAAATTTCGGATAATTCTGAATTTGTAATATTTCAGTCGCGTGATTCAATTGTTTAGGAATAAGGGGTTAGGAAATAGGAACGAAGCAGACAAAAGCGCAGCACTCTAAAGTAAACAACCATTATTTATCCAATTTCCCTTGTTAGCAGACAACGCCCAAAAAAATGCGCCCTTATTCTTTCGATGATTAATTTAAGACAATATCGAACAAAACATAATAGCATAAGGGCGCGTTAGAGGGAAATTTCGGCTACTAGGGGTAATTTGACAAATAAGGGGCGTAATATTAGAACCGTTCGGAAAATTATGTTGTCTAGTGCGGATTTATTGGGCTTGGGCAACAAAATAGTTACAGATAAAAAAACACACGACAGAATAAATACAAATTTTTTAAGTTATCCCAAATTACATTTCCAAATTTTAGGAAGTAAGTATGTCTGATTTTGTTATACAGGTTGAGCATTTGTCGAAGGAGTTTCGTCTTGGCGTTATAGGTCGCGGGACGTTGTATCAGGATATTCAATCTTGGTGGGCGCGGTTGCATGGGCGTGAAGACCCGAATTCTATTATCGGTACAAAAATTCAAGAAAGAACTGACAAAAACAAGAACTTGTTTCTTGCTCTCAATGATGTTTCGTTCAATGTTCGATGTGGTGAAACGGTTGGTTTTTTAGGCGCAAACGGTGCGGGCAAATCGACTTTGTTCAAGATAATTTCGCAAATTACATATCCTTCTCGCGGACGTGTGATATTGTGTAAACGTGTCGCGTCGTTGTTGGAGATTGGAACTGGGTTTCACAATGAAATGACGGGACGGCAGAATATTTTTCTCAATGGCGCAATACTTGGAATGAGCCGTAGTGAGATAATGAGAAAATTTGATGCAATAGTTGAGTTTGCAGATATACATCAATTTATTGATACGCCGATCAAACGTTATTCGTCGGGTATGTTTGTGCGGCTTGCGTTTTCGGTTGCAGCGCATCTTGAGTCAGAGATTTTGTTGATTGATGAGGTGTTGGCGGTTGGAGATGTTGAATTTCAAAAAAAATGCATTGCTAAAATGCGTGAATTAACCCGCGACGAAAACAAAACCGTACTATTTATCTCTCATAATATTGATTCAATCCGTTCTCTCTGCAACCGTGCTATACTCCTCGAACACGGAAATTTGGTACTGGAAACCGGCAATGTTGAAGAAGCAATCAGGCGTTATACACATAACGAAGCAGAATAGAAAAAGGGGTTAGAAAAAATGATACCTAACCCCTAAACAATTGGTTTGCAGGAATCACGCGGCTGAATAGTTGCTGAATTTTAGATTCTTATCACTAACATTACACAATTTTTTTGTATTTGTTTCTTCGGTGTTCTAATCGGCTTGGGTCTTTTGTTTTTAACATTTCCTCGTATTCGCGGAAATTTCCATCAAACCACGTAACCTTGCAATCGCCCTCAAAAACGAAAAACATGAGTTTTCAAAAGATTCAAACCGTGAACAATACTATCGTGAATAATATCCACATCAGGTTGATCAATTGTCGAAGCCCAGATGTTATCGGGATTCACCAAATTCGCCAACAAATTCGCCGTTCCGCAACAACAATCCCAGATAAAATATTCGTCCTGCCAATTTTTACCAAATGTTTTTTTCAAGATATTCGTGTGATTTCTCCACACAAATTTTCGGCGTAAAATACGCGCCATGACATTCCCGAATATTTTGAGGCACCAGCGAATCACGACGATTCTTAATATAGTCGTGATAAACTTCTTTGGGCGGACGTTCATATTTCGCACAAAATTCAAGGTACGCACGTTGTTGATCATTGAAAAGAATTTCTTGAAACAAACGTTTAATTCTATCGACATTCACATTGTAATGCTTTTCTTGCAAAACAATTTTTAACTTCAGATACAACGATTTATTGTCGCGAGATAAAAGATCAGCAAGAAAAAAATCAGCATCAAGAACGCCTTCTTTTTTCAATTCTTCGAAATCAATGGCAATTGTTGGTTTAATCGTATTGACCCATTTATTATAAACTGTTACAAAATTATTTTTATTGATTTGTGATTTATACAGCGAAACGTTTCCGGCAATAAAATTTGTTTTGATAAATTCACGCAATTCTGTTTCATCTTTTTTGTAGCATTTTCAAAATCCCATATCAAAAAACCAATCGGAAATTGCCCATGAACATTGTCAAACGTGTCCGCTTTACAAATAAAACCATTCTTGAATCGCGTTCTGAAACGATAACGAAATTTGGAAAAATTTTGTGCGTTAATATATTTCAACGTACTAAATGATGCAAGTTTTGCGTTCGGAAAAGTCTGAATAATTCGGATAAAAAATTGTACAAAAATTTCACGCGCCGCCATTCCGATTAAAGGTTGGTAGGTTGCATAAACTTTACTTGATTTCGCAACATCGGATTTATTTTGACCGCGTGATTTAATAGTCAATTTATTCCCATATTCCGCATACGGCGGATTCATATAGATAGTTTCAACTGAAGAAAGTACGAAAAAAATAGAACTTGTCCGAATTAAAAATAAAAAACAAAAGACCCCGTAACAATGCCTTGTCCAAAAAACTTTGGTCAAAATCAAATTGAAATATGAAGGAGTTTATTCAGTTGCGCGGTTACTTGGTTGACATTCGTTTTGCG
>JAITDV010000232.1 GCA_031282385.1 Planctomycetaceae bacterium
ATCGGCTTTTTTTCGCCCGTCGCCGGATCAACTGAAAGCATTCGCGAATCTATCGGTTCGGCAATAAATTTTTTCGCCGTTTTAATTGCGTTTTGCAACACTTCGCTCTTTTCCGTAACAGAAATCCGTTCTAAAAACGGCGTAATCAACTTGTCCGCAAGTTCGGCGGATTTTTTGGAATTTAACATCTTGCGGTATGGAAATCTGTTGTCGTATTTTGTTCGCATCTTGCCAAGCGTATCAAGTAAAACTTGTTTGTACTCTTCGACGCCCGCTTGATCATATTCTTTGATCAATGTATCGACAATATTTTCGTTACGAAAAATAACAAGATGTTCAAGCGCGGCGTTCCAAATTATTCGATCTTTGTTTTTCAATCCTTGAAGCAATCCCGGAATTGCAAGTCCCCAAAGCCGCCAAAGTTGATCTGAAGCGTCGCCGGCGTCGCCAGGATTCCTTGTGTTGAATTGAGTTAGTAAAAAGGCGACGTATTCGTCAATTTTTTGTTGTTCCGCCGGAGTTGGTTTAAATTGACCGTCAATAAATCTTGTCCCAAGAACTTTCGCCGCCTTCCAACGTTCAAATTTATCTTCCGCCGTAGTCAACCGCTTAAAATTTCCCGCATTATCCAAAAGCGAAAAATCCTCGCCCTGATCCTCTGGTCGGATAATCGCTGATTTATATTCCATGTTTGGTCGTTTATTAAATTTTTGTCTTAGCTTTTCATCTTCAATTCGTTTCTTTTCTTCGTATTCTTTTCTCTCTTTGTTGGATTTTATTATCCTTTCAATGTCTATTTTATTATAGTCCAAGAAATTATCAATTTTCTTTAATTGCGTATTTTTATCAATTTCAGCCGACATGTTTTTAATAATTGATTCCAATTGTAAATAATATTCAGAGCTATTTTCCATTTCACGATTATTCCTGTCTATATTCAGGGCAATTTGTACAAAAGCATATTTTTTATAAAAATCGTCCGTACTACTAATGATTTTCATAACAATATGTGAATCAATTTTTCGACGCGCTTTTTCCATGTCAATTAATTTCCTAAACAACATCATTGAAAATGGTCTCGAAACAACATTAGTAATTGGTTCAGGTTTTATTTGTTTCCAAGCGTTTTCCCATGCTTCTGCTTCACTTTTAGGATACGCCAATTCATGCGTTAAAATGTAATGCTCTATCATTGTTATTTGTTCCTTCGTCAAAAATTTAATACCGGATGTTTTCCATTTTTCAAGAAGTCTAACACTTTCAGAAAATCGCATCTGTAGTGAGACCGTTTGAATAAGAGTGTTTTGAAGAAGTTTAGCATAAGGCGTGTTATTGACCGCGTATTTTTTCCAAATCATATCTAATTTATCTCCTTGTAGAGTTTCAGATAAAAAACCATGCGTTTCTAAAATAGATAATAATAAGTCATAAGGAAGCCACCGTATTGCTTTGGTCATTCTTTCCGCCGCAGGTATTTGCCGATAAGAATTTTTCAAGTAATCCTCTCGGTTTAACATTTCAATAACTGTCGCCAATAAAAAATCTGCGATCTCTTGTTTTTTTGTTTTCGACCAATCAATTACTTTAATTCGTTCTAAAAAACACATTGATTCATAGAGAGAATGTCTTGAAATTTTTTCAAGCCGCTCCAACTCCAACAATTTTTCAAATGATGATTGGACTGTTCCCCAATCTTTTTCGCCAATGTGTTGATACTGTCTTACCATTTCTTCTGCAGGCGTCCACTCTGCCACACAAAAATTCATATTGAGTATGAGAAAAACTTGATAAACTAACAATACAAAAAATACAAAATTTTTCCTGACAATAAAATAATAAATATCAGAACACATAATTAATTCTCCTTTAATAAGAATAACGTTATACACAAATTTACTAAATTTAATGATCTTTGTTTCTATTAATACCATCACCATTGAGAGTTTTCATTACATGCAGACCAGTCTTTCTCTGGATAAACTGTCATTGGATTTTCAGTTTGGACAATTCTACACCGAACCTCTTGGTCCTCATAACCTCCATAGGCAGGAAAACCATCATAAGAATTTGAATTATTCGGATCTGATTGAGGAAATGTAACGCCGACATAACTCACGTTTGTTTTATTTTCGTTACTGTCCGGTAAACCATCTGTATCGGTATGTGAAGAGTTTATCGTACCAAATGACCCCCACCAATATCTGCAATAGTTATGATATTTTTCATGCCTGATAGTTCCTGCCACGCTTACCAAATGTTCTTGCTTATTTTTATGAAGTTCAATCTTTTCTGAAGTAACTTTATTTGTTATTATTCGTTTTGGTCGGTTTGCCAATCGTACACCTGGATGAAGATACTCATATTGCCCATCGGATGATCCCAAAGAATCTGTAGAGCTGTCAAATTTACAATTCCCCATTCCTTCAATAACTCTTCCATCTTTCCAGAACACAAACCAACATGGCGGTTTATCATTTGTTGGTACAGTGCCATCGACATTAACATCTGGCGGAAAGAATACCTTTACTTTTTGGGGAGTTGACATACTAGTAGATTTTAAGGTTAAAGAATTATTATCGCCGTCTTTACATTGAACATAGACTGTCCCATAAGTATCGCCGAACCAACTATTACTTGCGCGGGCAAGGTCGGAATATGGGATTATTATATCAGTACCACTTTTCTTATTACTGCTGATATTCCAAGCATTCCAAACGCCATCCGGCATCTCCCACGACCAACCATGACAATCACTCGAAGCATTCGCCTCATATTCAATATTTCTACCGACGCAAAC
>JAITDV010000236.1 GCA_031282385.1 Planctomycetaceae bacterium
GTGTGGTCTTGACGTTACACTTTTTACACTTAAGTACTTCAAATTGGATTATTCATTGACTAATGTATCTACTGGTCTTCCTCTGTCCGAAAATGGAATTTCAATGAATGATATTAAACAAATATTGCAGTGTCATGGTTTGAAAATAGAAGCACGACAGAATATTACTTTGAATAATATCATTAAAAAAATAGATACTGAAAAGATTGCAATTTTACCAATGCGGATGGGAAACGGATTAAATCATTATTTTGTTATAACGTTGAATAGTAAAAGAGAGGTTATACTTGTAAATGTATTGAGAGGAGTGTCCTTATTAAATGAGACCCAACTTGAAAAAAATACAAGGAACTATAATAAATTATTTACTGATGCTGGCGGAGTTGTTCTTTTTGTCAAAAAGAATAAAGACAGGGCAGTTTCTATTTCAAAAGCAGTCAAGTTGAATCCAGATACAATTGAACTTGGCGAGTTTATGATTGGCGGACCGGAATCTTCCAGTTTTATCAATGCTTCATTCGATTTGATTAACACGTCCGATTTGCCGATAATGGTGTCTTCTATTCAAACGACATGCGGTTGTACAAAAATGGATTGGGATGGCGGGATTCTTAAAGCGGGTGAAAAAAAGGAAGTCAAATTTTCTGTAATTCCCGGTGCATGGGGACGCGGAGAGAAAAAAAAAATTGCACGCGTTTCTTTTGTTGACGGCAGTACAATTGACGTAACAATTCACGGAACCGGTCAAACGCCCGCAGAACGTCAACGTATTGAGTTGTCTCAATATTCCGCGATCATTGAAATCAATGATGAAACGAATACGGAATTTTTTGATGTTCGTCTTGCGCGGTTGAGTTCGTATGTGAGACCGATTCAGGAAATTAAAATGACTTCCGATGTTTCCTGGTTAAAGCCTGAATTGATTGATCAGGAAAAAAAGGAAAATCATGAAACCGCCGAACTACATGCCCGTTTATCCGTTCAAGAAATACGTTCACTTCTTGATTCCAGTGATAATAAGTTGCAAAGAACGCTTCACATTTCCGGTAACAAAGAAATGGAACCAGTCGAAATGAAAGTTGAAGTATTTCAACGTGATTTTTACCGTTTGAGCCAGTATCTTGTTACCGTATCAAAAAACATTTCCGAATATACAATGATTCAGGTTTATCCTGAAAAGGAAAACGATAATATCAAGATTTTGGATTTAAAAACGGAAACGGATTTTATTATTGCGAAATCTGAAGAGGTTGACGGTATTCAGAGTATTTCAATAAAACTTGACTCAGAAAAAACAATAAAAACCGGTTACTACACCGTTACCGCAAAAATTAAAAACTCCAAAGGCAGTCAGAATCTTGCACGAATAACAATTAACGTTTCGGAATAAACAATGGAAAAACAGTAATGCGTTGGATTGTATTTTTGTTATTATTTTTGCACGCGATAATGTTAGGCTGGAGTGCGTGTAAGCATTCTCCACTTGTGGACGAACCGGCGCATCTTGCATCAGGTTTGAGTCATTGGCAACGATTTTCTTTTGATCTTTATCGTGTCAATCCTCCTCTTGTCCGAAGTATTGCCGCAATACCGGTTCTCTTTCTTCCGCATAAAACTGATTGGAATGCCTATTCCGATAATCCTTATAAACGTGCGGAATTTCAAGTTGGAAGCGATTTTATAAAATGTAATACTAAACAATATCACCATCTTCTAATTGCGGCAAGATTTTTTTGTATTCCGTTTAGTTTGTTGGGCGGTTTTATTTGTTATTGTTGGGGACGTGATCTATTCGGAAATTGTTCAGGAATTATGGCATTGCTTTTGTGGTGTTTTTCGCCAATGATTCTTGCCTTCGGTTATACAATTCTGCCCGATGTTCCCTGCGCCGCACTTGGAATAACTGCATGTTATTTTTATTGGAAATGGATAAAAAATCCGCGTTGGGATTGGGTGTTGCCGCTGGGAATACTTTTGGGAATTGCGGAACTTACAAAATTTACGTTACTTGTTTTTTATCCTATTTGGCTGCTGATATGGATTATTGTAATTATATCAAACCATCGAATTAATCCATGTTCTTTTATTTTTGTTCAATTAAAACAATTGATCGTAATATACGCAATAAGTCTATTTGTTATCAATATGGTCTATGGATTTGAAGGCAGTTTTATTCCGTTGAAACAATATAATTTTGTAAGCCGTTCCCTTTGCGGGAAAACCAAATGGAATCATGAAACAGGATTTACCATAACAGGAAATCGTTTTCGCAATTCTGTTGCCGGTGAAATTCCGGTACCTTTGCCTGTTAATTATGTTTTGGGAGTTGATGTGCAAAAAAAAGATTTTGAAATCGGGCAACAATCTTATTTTTGCGGACAATGGCGTAATAACGGTTGGTATCAATATTATGCGGTCGGTTTGCTTATCAAAGAACCGCTTGGTTTCTGGATACTTACGGCAATATCTTTTTTGATTATGTTTTTTTCAAAAAAGTTTCGATTAGGAATAACAGAGGAAATGATTTTATTGCTACCAATTATTGTTATTCTTTTGTTGGCGAGTTCGCAAACGAGATTAAATCATCATTTACGATATGCAATTCCGATTTTGCCTTTTTTGTTTATAGAAGTCAGCCGTCTTGCTGCGTCGTTTTGCAACAATAAAAGATTTTTGACTTATATCGTAGTAAGTTTATTGTGTTGGAGTATTTTTTCATCGTTGTCTTTTTATCCGCATTCGCAAGGTCATTTCAATGAATTGATCGGTTCGCCTTACAATGCGCCGAAATATATTCTTGGCAGTAATATTGATTGGGGACAAAATAAATTGTATCTCATTGACTGGTACAAAAAACATCCCGAAGTAAGACCATTGACCAGTTACTATGAATCGCAATATTCCAAAGAAAACATCAATCTAAACGATAACCAATTTATTGATAGTTCTCAACAACCGTTCAATAAATCACCATCAGGTTGGTTTGCAATAGGAGTTAATGAACTTTATGGTTCGTCGAAACAGTACGAATATTTCAAACAATTGGAACCGGTAACAGTGATTGGTTATTCCATTTACATTTATCATGTTACACCAGAATACGCAAATCGTGTACGCCGTGAAATGGGCTTGCCGGAAATTGAGTACAAAACAAAATGAGATTTTTTAATTGTATTAAAAATATATTGAAAAAGAATAGTATTTTATATTCGTTTCCAATTTTACTCAAACTCAACCGCAACAGGAACTCCATCATCAGCGCAAAGTAAACCAACAACAATTTGCATTTTCCCTTCACCTTCGCCTGCTTACCTATCGGAAATCAGGCTTTTACGCTCTTGCGTCGCGCAATTTATAGTACGAGCAGTATATAAACCACCCCTACTCCTCCTCTGGAAGGAAATTAAATTCCCTTTCTTTGGAGGGGTAGGGGTGGTTAAAAACATGACAGTTTTAAACAGTCTCTGCTCTGTGTTGCGTTCCCGCCTGTAAATATTTTTGCGTTTGACTTGCCGACTACAAAGTTACTATTTTACTTCAATTTTTAAGTTGTTATTTCCTGTTTCTGGAATTTCGATTTCTATGTTGCTATTATCTGAATTGCGAATTTCTATTTCGGGAGACATTGGATTGCGGCGTTCTTCGGGTAAATCTTCTGCATTGATACCCGTTGGCAAAGGAATCGGTTTTCCTTTTTGAAAAATCGAAACAATATATTTGCCCGCCACCGCTCCTGTTCCGCCTTGCGAATGAGTAAGTACAAATTTGCCGTCAACATCGGTCTCGGCAAATGCAGATGTTCCTGTATCTGGCTGGCGAAATTCAAGCCGGACGTCAGATAACGGTTTACCATTTTGCGTTACAGTTCCGCCAGCCGGAACAAGTTTAGCCCCCCCCGTACAACCGGAAACCGCTAAAACAAAAACAAAAGTAAATAAAAAAATGTTTTTTGTAATAATTTTCATGTTAATTAAATTGTTAAATTGTTAAATCACAAAGTAGGCAACAATATGTTTGCAATATTTTTGCCCAAACATTGCCTACCTTGTAATTCAATAACGTATTTAGTACCGTCGAATTTCATAAACTGTTCACACTTGAATTGTCCTTTACCGCCGCCTGCTTACCTTTCGGAAAGCAGACTTTTACGCTCTTGAATCACTCAATTCCTAGTACAAACAGTATAATATAATCCGTATTACGGTAACGGCATCGCAACTCCATCTCTTCTGGAAGCAATTGCACATAAAACGTTAAGTTTAGTTGCATCTGCAATGAAACGAACAGAACCGTCACAAACTCCGAATTGTACTCCGCCGGAATGATTTGAGGTAATAATCGTACTGGATTCGTAAGGATTCCTACAACCTATCGTGTTCGGACAAATAGAGTTAATCTCCCAACGGATCGTTATTGTATTTTGCCACTGGCTGGCGTCACTTCCATTCCACAGACCGCCACGATGTCCGCCGGCGCCGCGTTCGCCAAATTGGTTATTACTTGAAATCTTGATCCATTTTGATTGCTCAGCAATACCAACAGTATTCGATGTTCCGTCTGTAATACTTGACAAACCAATTGAGTCACTGGCATCAAAAGTATTCACGTTAACAATTGTTCCGTTTGTTGCATAATGACCATAAGCGCTATCGTAATGATCTCCTGAAACAATTCCTTGACTTTCGGCACTCATATTATTGGGATCGTAAAATGAACCCGCAACTCCTGCGTAACTACCGATTTGCAAGACGTAACCACTGTCAGTTCTTGTCTTATCACGAGTAGTGGATGGACAATAAAAACCAGAAATTTTCAAGCCGTTAAGTCCGCCAGCTACTGTGAAATTGTCTTTCGGATTGAGACCAGGATCGAAATTACATGCTGTACCAAATTTCAAATTGTTGTAAACTGCTTGTTGTTCAATATAGGGGAAAATCGCCACAGCCCAACTACGCCAAGCTCGATAATCTGACGACTTTTTTGGACCAGTTGAGAACGGTAAAGCGTTATTGGTATCGTGATAGTTGTGTAATGCCAATACTTGTTGCTTGACATTATTACTACACGACATTCTTCGTGCCGCTTCACGTGCCGCTTGAACCGCCGGCAATAATAACGCAATTAAAACTCCAATTATCGCTATTACCACAAGAAGCTCT
>JAITDV010000251.1 GCA_031282385.1 Planctomycetaceae bacterium
TCAACGAATGTTTTTGGAGATCCCGGAATTCCAATGATTGATGCCAATCCCAAAAACAATCCGCCGACTACAACTCCATTAAATCCAGAATCGGTATTTCCCACTCCGACGCCGAAACCGCCTGTTCCAACGCCAACGCCGAAACCGGAACCGCCTGCGCCAGTGCCAACGCCGAAACCGGAACCGCCTGCGCCAGCACCGACGCCGGAACTGAAACCGCCTGCGCCAGTACCAAAACCGTCTGCGTCAGTGCCGACGCCGGAACTGAAACCGCCTGCGCCAGTGCCGACGCCGGAACCGAAAACTCCGGCTCCGACGCCGACGCCGAAACCGGAACCGAAAACTCCTGTTCCAACGCCGACGCCGGAACCAAAACCGTCTGCTCAAACGCAGATTCAATTGTCAACTTTAAATTCAGAAGTTGTAGTTGTTCCTTTTGAGGACAAGCGGGATGAGATTAATGTTACAGAAATTAGTCAGTTTGTTAAGAAAGTTGGTACTAATTCAGGAAGTGAATCAAAAGACAATATTGATAATGTAAAAAAAAAGATTTGAATGGTTCACAAATTAGTTTGACGAATGTTGTATTTGAGGAGACAAAGGTTGAGAAAATTGATCCGGTAAAAACAAAAAACGAATTATTTGTTGGTTGGGGCAAGCCGAAATTGTTGCTTGTTTTTACTGGTTTTTTGGATGGATATATTGAACCGTGTGGGTGTGCGGGGCTTGAGCAAATGAAAGGAGGCTTGAGCCGTCGGCACACAATGTTTAAGGAGTTGACAAAAAATAATTGGGAATACGTTGCAATTGACGCTGGAAATATCAACAAAGGTTTTGGACTTCAGGAAGAGTTAAAATATAATTTTGTTGTTGACGAGTCAATGCGGTTGATGAAATATCGTGCGATTGGAATTGGCAATCGAGAGTTGTTGTTTCCGACTGAGGTGTTGCTTTTGTACACAGTCGATGTGTTGAATAGTCCGAAATATTACACGTCTGCCAATATAGCCGTTCTGGCATTCAATCCTGAAGTGGTAAAACCATACAGAATCATCAAACAAGCCGGATTGAAAATCGGCGTTACTTCTGTGTTAGCGGCTTCGTTTGGCAAAACGATTACTAATGGTGAAATAATTTATGTTGAAGCTGTTGAAAAATTACGTGAAATTTTGCCGAAATTGAATGATGAAAAATGCGACAAAAAAATTCTAATTATTCACGGCTCAAATGAAGAAGTTATTAAAATTACAAAAATTTTCCAAAATGATTTTGATTACATTGTTGGCAGCAATACGCCTGCAGAACCGCCGATCAGACCTAATTTTGTTGGTAAAAGTATGTTGATTGAGGTTGGGGAGAAGGGCAAGTTTGCAGTTGCTGTTGGGCTTTATGATGATCAAAAAACGCCGTTTCGATATCAAAGCATTCCGCTTGATTCTCGTTACAAAAATTCAGATGACGTTTTAATCAGGATTAAACTTTACCAAACACAACTCGAAAAAACAGGTTTAAGCGGACTTGGAATTAAACCGATTGATGATAGTCGAACGGGAATTTGTGGTAAATATTCAGGGACGAAACAATGTATTGATTGCCATGAGGAAGCCCACAAAATTTGGCGTAAATCAAAACATGCCAACGCATGGAACGCATTGGCAAAAGAAGCCAATCCGCCGCGAATATACGATCCGGAATGTATCGCTTGCCATGTTGTCGGATGGAATCGTAAAGAACAAGTACCGTACAAAAGCGGTTTTAGCGAACAAAAAACAACGCCGGATTTGATAAATGTCGGTTGCGAATCTTGCCATGGTCCGTGTGAAAACCACGTCAAAGCAGAGCAAGGCGCAGACATAAAATTACAAGAAAATTTACGCAAGGCAATAAAATTGTCAGTTAATAATAACGCAAAAAAAATCTGCATCGAATGTCATGACGGCGACAACTCGCCGCACTTTGAATTTAACACCTACTGGAAAAAAATCAAACACAAAGAAAATGAATAATTTGATATTTCATAAACCGCATTTGAATAATAGGAATGAAGCGAACAAAAACGCAATTTCCTAAAGCAAACACCCATTATTTATCCAATTTCCATTAGTAACAGACAACGCCCAAAAAATGCGCCTTTATGCCATTCATTCTTTCGATGATTAATTTAAGACAGCAACAAACAAAACATAAGGGCGAGTTGGCGATCGGAATGGGGGATTTATTTTTAGTAATTTTGATAATATTTGCAAGGCTTTTAAGGAAAATCTCAAATAATACAAAAAATACCTTGTAAATTATAACTCTAAATTGTAATACGATAATATCTGGAATAATAGATCGAAATGTTTTTTTAAGGGACAACTAGATAATTTGTGCAAATTCGTGCCAATTCGTGGATAAAATAAATTTTCAACAACAATCCTTATAATTAAAATTAACATAACAAAGCTCAACAAAACGTTACAAATTATTGTAACGATAATTATTTTATCAATTACAATTTTGTCAAATATTGTAATTGCCCAAAACAAACCGGTGCCGCCGAAACTTGAACCGAAAGTTCAACCAATCGCAGGTCTCAACGCGAAATTTATTGTTGCTTTAATCTCTGATGGTGAAGGCGGAGCTTGGATTGGAACTGAAGATGACGGCGTTTTTCGTTACAATAATGTTGACGGAAAAGTTACTCAATTCACCACAAAAGACGGTCTCGGTGATAACAACGCTTACGCGTTGGCAATCGACAAACTTGGGCGTTTGTGGGTTGGACATTTGAATTCGGGCGTTTCGGTTTTTAACGGGAAAGATTGGAAAAATTATGATGTTGTTGATTGACCAATTGGCGAAAGAATTTTTG
>JAITDV010000329.1 GCA_031282385.1 Planctomycetaceae bacterium
TACATCAACGCAACAAAAAAACTACAACAAAAAACCGCCTTTAACTCCTCCGAGACCACCCCTAACCCCTCCGAAGGAGGGGTCAGGGGTGGTCTCCTACAGGTTAGCGAAAAGGTCTAATTTGAAAATTTATATCATTTAACTAAATTAGAAATACCGCCCGCCAGAAAAAAATATACAACACAATCCGCACTCCATAAAAATACTTCCTTTATCTTTCAATCAACCGATTAATAAGGATATATTCCTAATTGAATACAAAAAAACATGATAATAATTTATCTCCGCCACGCGGTACTTCCCACAGGCATAACTACACAAAAGCAACCGCAAAATATACTGTTCGTACTATAAATTTCGCGACTCAAGAGCATAAAAGCCTGCTTTCCGATAGGTAAGCAGGCAGCGGTAAATGAAGTTTAAAGTGTGAACAGTTTATAAAAACCGAAATTAAGGTTTTGTAACTTTACTTGCGAACAGAATATTATTACCTTCGCGTACAATAAAAACAAATGGACGATCAACAAAAAATTCTTGCGGCAATACTGGATTCATCGAAGTCGTTGTAATTCCTATAGCGGTTGCCGCTGCTGCTTCCGTTCCGGTCTCGTCAACTTTGATGAAAACTTTTTGTATAACATCGCTGACAACAAGCGATTGGCTCGACGTAATTCCGGTCAAATCTGCACCGCTCGTAAAAATCCTCTTAACTCCCGCAGCAGATAACGACGACTTCAAACTCGTACTATATGTAACTTCAAATCGCGGCAACTTGACATCTAGTTTTCGGTATTTAAGAGTTTTAACAGTGTTGTTAAAATTGTCCGGCGTTAGCTTGGCAACAACATCCGTTATATTTACTCCTCTGTTCGGCAAAATAACAATTGCGCTAAAACTCTTATCCTTATAACCTAATTCCAACCATTGAGAATCCAGACCTTGTCCGTACTTAAAACTGACATTTTTGTTTCTCATCATTTTAACTTTTTTCTTTTCTCCGTTCAGAAGCGTAAAATCTTCTTCTTGCGTCAAATCTTTGTTAAATTTTCTTTGCCATTCTGCCAAAAAGTAAATAGCAGAAATTGCAATTAAATTATGATTTGGATCGACTTTTTCTAAAAGTTTCTGTATCTTTGAGTTGGTTTTTTTATCAACCCATTTATTTATAATGTCACAGACTTCACTGGAATTTCCCCGAAAATCAACACGCTCAACTTCAGCTGCAAAATTTGTTTTTGCCGTATCAATAAACGCCGGTAAAACGCTAAAATTCTGTTGAATCCAAAGCGAAGTAGCCGTCTTCAGAGGCGAACCTTCCTTTGCGTATTCAGAAATTTTAAGTGAATTAGTCAGATTACTAATTTCACCTTCATACCCAAGCAACGACCGCAACTCCGCTTCGGTATCACCCTTCGCACCTGGTACAACCAACGCTAATGCAAGATTTGCACCATAAGGTGAAATTGAAACATTATCTTTATCGTTGGCAGTTGCCGCATTGCGAAACAATACCAAATTATCCGCAGACAACGCAACCGGCGCAACAATAAACATCATCAACAGAACCAAAACAAACACAGCTTGTGTCGTTAGATTCATCAAAAATTGACTTCTCATAAGAGACTCCTTGTACTAAATTCTTTTTGTAAGCTTGTTAAACACACACTTGGAGACAACTTTGCCATCTCAAGTTGTCAAAATCTTATACACTACAAACCGAATGTCAATAGCAATCACCAACCCCAAAAATTAACTTCACTTATTTCACAAAATAACAACAATAATAACTCTACAGACAGTTCGATGAATTTGTCCGGCAAATATAAATTGACTATTGGCGCCGCACCTGTAAACAGCAGCAGCTCCTGTCTAATGATACAAAAAATAATCCGTTGAATAGATACGCACAACTAACTCCGAATTGCGAATTCAAAAAATTGATCTGTACATACATTTTGAAAATTTGTACTATTCGCGTATTCTGTGATTCGCCCTGATTTGGGGTTGTGAAATTGCGGAATAAAAATATCAACACTTATTAAACTGTTCAGGACAATAGTAAGTGTGAATAGGTTAATCCGTTTTTTTGCATTTGGATTGCATGCGGATTATTTAACGTTACGTTTAACATAACTTAAACAATAAGACTTGGAGGTTGAAATGAACAAATTGTTGATGAACACAGTAATATCTGCTTTGGTTGGCGGAATTGTGGGGGCGGCTGTAGTATTCTTTTTATCGGGGAAAAAATTCGATAAGCTTGAAGTTCGTGATTTAACTATCACAGGACAAGCAACAGCACTCTCAGCAGATAAAAAACCCGAAATATTGATCAAAAACGGCAGCATTCTTGTTAATAATGTGATTGGCGGTACACGTGTTGTTGGTACGCAGGTACAAGGACATGTGTTTGTAGCGAATCGGATGTTGACCAGTCCTGATGATCTGGTCAGAAATATCAATACGCAATGGAAATTTTATACAGAGATCGGTTCTTCACGTGAACATGGCGGAGAAATAATTGTCCGTAGTGCGTCGGGCGCTATCAGCGGTTCAAGATTAGAAAATTTACCAACAAGCGGATGGATGTTGCGAGCCGGTTATATTGATGCCGATAGACCGGATATTTCGTTTCATTCAAATTTGACAAAAGAAGTTATGCCGGTTGGAATTTACAGAAGAAAAGCGGAAGTGGACGTAGGCGCCGGCAAAACCGCATCCAACGTCGCCGCCGCAACACCTAATCCTGCCGGTACTATTACAACTCCAAACAACAAAATCGTAACAGCAAATCCAACAATACCAACAAATCCGCCCTTAAATAATCCCATAAATTCCACAACCGTAAATACCGGAAACGTAACTGCGCCGAACATAAATCCGCTCAATAACATGCCAAAACAAGATATGTCCAGCTTGCCTACGAACACAACTCCCAAATAGTATTAAACTATTCGCACTTTAAATTTCCTTTACCGCCGCCTGCTTACCTACCGAAAAGCAGGCTTTTATGCTCTAAAGTCGCGCAATTTATAATACGAGCAGTGTATAGAGTAGGGGAAAAAGGTTAGGGAGAATGTTATTTTGTATCGTTTTATTCAAATACGGTTTTTGTTAGGAATACCGTCGAGACGTAACACATTGCGTCTCTAATGAGTAGAAATAAATGATTATCCTTGACTTTGAATTCAATTGGGAATGCATTATCCCCTAACTCTAATTGATCCAATCAAGTGATTGTAACTATATTTTGTGAGAGAGAAATTTAAAGCAGATGTTGCAGATCGGACGAAAATCAGTTGTTGCCGTTTTTTTGGGGCAATATTATTGTTTTTTTTGTTTTCTGCGATGTTTTTTTATTTTGAATATTTTTCTTGCAAGTCTGGTTTTGGGCGGAGAATTTTCGTTACAATTATTAGATTGTCCGACAAATAGTAATAAAGTTTTTGAACGTGAAATTGATCAAATTCTATTTTATCGTGGTTCGGACAAGAAAAATATTGTAACGATAATTCCGCAATTCGGTAGCAATATCAATTCACATATTGCCGAAACAATAATTGCCGCCCAAAATCGAACATCAAATTATCGCAACATAATTGAACGTGTTTTACGATTTAATAAGCTTGACGATAAGAGTTTGCGGACGTGGGTTAGTGGATTTGGGAATTGGACGGGAGTTGATGGCGGAGTGAATTCGGGCAATGAATTTACATTTTATTCTGCAGGTTTTGCGGTTGGTATGGATCGATTATGGGCTCGGCGTTTCTTGTTGGGCATGACATTCAGTTGGGACAAGACGACGATTGATCTGCCGCGATTAACCAAAGAAAGTTTTTCTGCCGGACATGGACATGTATATTTGCGTACAATTTTCAAGCGGTTATATGTTGATATTGAAAGCGGTGTCGGGTTTAGCGATGGAATACAAGGTAATCAAAACGGGTTGCCTCAAAGTACGGCGTTGCAATGGAATTTTCAATTTGAGACAGGAACTTGGTGGGACGAAGGATTAATGAAAATAGAGCCTTTAATTTTGTTACGTCATGCGTCTTTGATACAAGAGAATTTGCCGGATCGCGCAAAAACAACAGCAATTGCCGGAGTGCGTTGTTCGTGGCAATCGGCGGGTTTATTTTCCGTATCAACCCCGCGAATTTATGGCGGATTGATTCGTGAGCTTGGCGATTCGGATGTTGTGTCGTCAAGTGTGTTCGCTGATTCGCCTACAATTTTCGTAGCGCAAAATCAGAAAATCGCACAAACCAGATTTTTCGCAGGTTGTGGAACAACAGCATCAATGGGATCAACAATGGATATTTATTTCCGATATACAGCGGAAGCCGCGTCGCATTATTCATCGCATACTTTGCTAATTGGAATGAATTGGATTTTTTGAGTTAAGAAACCTCAAGCACATTGGTAACTGAAAGAACATTAATTTTTTAGTAATATTTCAGTGGAATTAGTAGACCTTTTCGCTAACCTGTAGGAGACCACCCCTGACCCCTCCGAAGGATGGGAATAATTCCCCTCCTTCGGAGGCGTCTTCTTATTCCCCTCCTTCGGAGGGGTTAGGGGTGGTCTCGGAGGAGTTAAAGGCGGTTTTTCGGTGTAGGTTTTTTGTTGCGTTGATGTATTTTTAGGTTAGCGAAAAGGTCTATTATTTTGAATTAATTAATAACTCATGTTACGCAGGAACTAAATATCAGTTTTTATTCCTTCGCCCCTTTATAGGCAACGCATAGCAACCCACCGCAACGCAGTGGGTACGAAATCCCAATAATAACTCGCCCTGAAAGGGCAGTGCTATACTGCTCGTACCATAAATTGCGTGACTCAGAAGCGTAAAAGCCTGCTTTCCGATAGGTAAGCAGGCGAAGGTAAACGAAGTCATTTCCCGCTGCGATGCGGCGGGTTGTTACGCATTGCCCCTGTCGGGGCGAAATCAAAATATAAAACGATAAAGACGTAATAACAAATTAATAAATTGTTGCTATTGAATATGTTCGATAAAAAAACAAACGACTGAAATATTACAAAAATTTTAAATCATAATATAGGTATGAAAACGATCAAATATACTTCTTTGTTTTTTTTGTTGGTTATTTTTACTTTTTTTTTAATTGGTTGTCAGACTTTTGCGCCGGATTATAACACGGTTACAGCGTCGGCTAATGGAGTTGGAGCGGAGCGGGAGCGGGAACGGGTTAGTTTTTTTGAGTCTGCGAAAAGGTTGTTTATGCCGGATTTTGACAATGAAAATGTTGAGGCGGATTTGAAGGTTGCCGGTCGCAATACAGAACACCTGAAACAATCGCCGTCAAAAAACACCCAAAATTATGCGTATGGAAACTCTCTATCAACCAAGCCGCAACAAGCCGCCGTTTACGCGAATCAACCTTTATTGCCGCAATTTTATCCATACCCGATAAACAACATCAATACTAACTTTGTACCGCAACAAAATAATTTTGTAACAAAAAATACTCCGCCGATAAAACAAGACACAAATCAAATTCAAAAAAACAACAAATCATCAAACATTTCGGATCAAATTGTTCAAAGTAAGAATATTGAGGAGAAAAATAATGATATTTCGCCTAATTTAGTTTCGTCAAATATTTCTGATTTGAAAGTTGAATCAAGTTCAGAACCGGACATGAAACTGAACGAGAAACCCGACTTGAAATCAAATAAAAAAAAGCCGATCAAAAAATATGCAGTTGATCCGCTTTCACCGCAACATGGCGATTCGGATAATTTTCGTTTATTTTTGAAGGAGCTTGCGGAGATTCCTGCGGACAAGTTGAAAGTTGACGAGACGGAGTTAATTGAGCGGATAGAGGCATTTCGTGTTGAGAATGCTGTTGCGAAGAGTTCTACATTTGAGAGAGTTGCGATTGATATTCTTCGTGAAGATATTTTGCCGGATTTTTTGACAGATAAAAAATTACCCAACAAAAAAAATTATGATTCAGCAACTAAATCTGTTTTAACCTCAAACAAAAGTGACAATTCCAATTCATCAAGGAAGCCGGATATTGAGCAAGTTTCATATTCGGGTAAACGTAACAACAATTATAACGATCTTTATTGTAACGATAATTCCAACACCAACAACAATGCACCGTTGCCGGTTGATGTACAGCCTTCTGACGGGAAAAAACAACGTTTATCACCTCTTCAGTATCGTGGAATTGAATCTGGAAATTACCGCAATTCGGCAACAACTTCCAGTTTATCTTCCGCAACTACACAATCTATGCCGCTTCTGCCGCAACTTACAAATTCGTGTTCGGCTTCCACGCCATACTCCAATTTGTCCAATGAGAACCGATTCGATCAAAGAACTCACGACAATAAATTTGTAAGTAATTCACCCAATCAATCAAGCAATATTATTACAGCAAATTATTCGGCGCCGAATCAAAATTATTATCCACATAACAATCAATTACAACTTTCAGACCAAGCCGGCAATTGGGAAATGCAAGTACGGCACGCGATAATGTTATTACGGCGGGAAATGGAAATGTCATCTACAGCGCGTACATTTTCAAATGAGGCGAAGTTGCGATTGCTTGAGTTATCGGTTGGAAATCGCGGCGAGGCGATTAAGCCATTTTGGACGGCAGAACGACCGGTGAATGAATTTTGGACTGATCAGATTCTTGGTCTGTCAACAATTATGGATGAAGTTGTGACGCCGAATCGTATTACACGTTATGATTCGGCGTTGTTGCGGTTTGACAGTGGTGTTGCGGCGTTGCGTCAAATTTGTCCGTTGCGGCTAAGAAACGTGCAACTAATTCAACACGAAGATGCCGCTCATTATTCTTCGTTTGGCAATTTTCAGACGCGGACGGAAGATTGCAAACCGTCTGAAATGATATTTATTTATCTTGAATTAGAAAATCCAACAATAAAAAATTCGTCTAAAGGTTATTCGGTACGAGTTGCGGTTGTTTGTGAGATTCTTGATACGGCGTCAAATGTTGTACAAAAAAATGATAAGGGAATTGTAGAAGATTTTTCAAATGTACAAAAACGCGATCATTTTATCAAGATGGCATTAGAACTCAAAAAAAATCTGCCACATGGTTACTATAAATTACGAATCCGAGTTACCGATCTAAACAGCCACGATGCACAAAAATCAGCAGAAGAACAAATCCCAATCAGAATCATACAATAAAAATCCGCAGTAACTATTCAGTTGCGTCATTCCTGCCCCCCCCTCTCCAAAAAAACGACACAAACAACACGATATAAAAGTAAACAACTCTTATTTGTCCAATTACCATCAGTAGCCAAATTTTCCCTATCCGAATGCGCGGTTATGATTGGATTTTGGGAGTAGCATATTCGACAGCGTTCACGTCATTCTATGCCCTCAATCCGCCTATAAACCTGACAGGGGATTCAGATTCGGAATCGGATTTTATTCTGCAAGATCACTTCACGCTGGCGACATTAATACTGTTTATGCCGATGGTTCGGCACATTGCACAATCAATTCGGTTGACCGTAAAGTATGGCAAAAATTGGGAGCAATTGACGACAACAATGCAAAATTACCAGTGATTCCAAAGCGTACTGAACCTGATTCAGTTCCTCAAATTAATTAAAAACGAATTTAATAATCATTTACAAATAACGGATTTAGAAAACAATAAATGACTTATAAAAATAAAAGCAGACGAGTAATTTCGTCTAATGAGAACTTCTAAAAAATCATTTTGTCCACGAATTTTCACGAAAGATCACGAATTAAATAAATTGTGCAAATTCGTGTCAATTCGTTGATAAAATAAATTTATTGTCTAAATTCGTCTATCCTGAAAATTTTGATAATTCTGTAAAAATAGGTTTTTAGAAGTTACCTTAATAGTAGTTAGTTGTCCCTGAAAAAGTTTTTTTGTTGGTTTACTGGTATCCATCTTGTTCGAGTCGAGTTTGTTTGGATCCCCGTTGGCGAGCGAGAAAGTACGTAAGCGACTCTTCACAGACAGGAAGTCGCCTGTTCCTTTTGACTTGGTTACAGCCTCAGGTCACCATCGACATACGATGAAGAGTACCTCGCAGAGAGTTTGCGTAGAATCTTCATCAAGTTGAATCCCGTCGCGGCGCCAATCACATTCAAAATATCGCCCGTGACGCCACGCAAAAAGTTACGGCATAGACGATGACCACTTTTTAAGTGACTAATGATCGGTTCAATACTGCTGCGACGTTTCTTGCGGCGTTTCTCACAACCGCGAAGTTCGGAATTGCTTGTTCCGTGAATCAATAA
>JAITDV010000458.1 GCA_031282385.1 Planctomycetaceae bacterium
TCGGAGGCGTCTTCTTATTCCCCTCCTTCGGAGGGGTTAGGGGTGGTCTCGGAGGAGTTAAAGGCGGTTTTTCGTTGTAGGTTTTTTGTTGCGTTGATGTATTTTTAGGTTAGAGAAAAAGTCTAATCTATAGAAAAACTCGACGAACTTTTCGATTTTGCTTTGGAATGTGTGTCGATTGGTGAATTTGAAACAGCGTTGAGTTGATGGAATGTATAGTTATTTGTTTGTGGTTGTAAAATTGCAGAGTTATTATAAATATTTCTCTGAAGATTGTGGTATAACATATTGACAGCACATAACTTAAATTTCCCAACGAAAATTTGTTGCCCAAATTATTTTATGTGTGTAAAAAAATATTTGTGGGGTGGTTGTTTATTGTTATTGATTTGATAAAATTTCGCCCTTTGAATTTTGTGTTGGTTTCAATTTATGATACTCAAAAAATATTACACCAAATAATAATATTACACCAAATAATTAGGTAACTTTGTTTCTGAAGATCAAAAGATCATTTGTTTCGCCTATTTTTTGAGTGAGAGTTGAGAATTTCATTTTTTAGATTTTGATAATTTATGTCAACCTGCTTATTGTCAAGTTGATGTTGATGAGATTATTGATTTAAAAGGTATTCTGTATATTTGAGATTAGATTGTACAAGACGTTTAATGTTGCGACGTAAAAAATAAATAAGGACAACTAAAATGAAGATTAGTTATTAGTTACTAGTTTATGGAAACTATATTAGGAATTGACCTCGGAACTACGAACAGTGAAGTATCAGTAATCCGTGATAAGGAAATTATTGTTGTTGAAAAAGATGGTCGGAAATTATTGCCTTCTGTTGTTGGGGTTGATCCTGCGGGCAATTTGCTTGTTGGGCATACTGCCCGTAATCAGGCAATACTTTATCCTGAAAGAACCATCAAATCTATTAAAAGGTTGATGGGAGAAAATGTCAAAGTTAAACTTGGCAACAGGGAATATTCGCCGCCTGAAATTTCTGCAATGATTTTGAAAACGCTGAAGACTAATGCGGAAGAGATATTGTCGCAAAAATTTTCTAAGGCGGTTATAACAGTTCCAGCTTTTTTCAATGATACGCAACGTGAAGCAACTCGGCTTGCGGGTGAGCTTGCTGGACTTAATGTTGTTCGTATTATAAATGAGCCTACAGCGGCGTCTCTTTGTTACGAAACTGATCCTGATTCTAATTCGACAGGTGAAAGTAAACCTGAAACTATTCTTGTTTATGATCTTGGCGGTGGAACGTTTGATGTATCGATTGTAAGAGCGGAAGCAGGTGTAATAGAAGTTCTTGCATCGCATGGTGATACTCATCTTGGCGGTGATGATTTTGATCAACTTCTTTTTGATCATGTTTGTGATAATTATAAAAAGTTGACCAAGGTTGATTTGCGTGAAATTCCGGTTGCTGTCAGTCGTATTATGCAAGCGGTTGAGGCGGCGAAGATAGAGTTATCAACTAGTCCGTTTGCTATTATTAAAGAAGAGTTTATTACGGGAAGGGACGGATTACCCTTGCATCTTGAGATGGAAATTGACCGTGGTGATTATGAGCGGATGATATTTCATTTGCTTGACAAGACGATAGCTTGTTTGAATGAAGCGTTGGAGGATGCGAATTTACGTCCGAGTGAGATAGATAAGATAATTATGGTTGGCGGGGCGTCGCGGACTCCGTTGATACATGAGTTAATTGAGAATCGGATGGGCATGACACCGCATGGTGAGATTGATCCTGATCTTTGTGTTACGATGGGGGCGGCAATTCAGGGCGGTTTGATTGCAGGAACGGAGGTCGGTCGGGTATTAGTTGATATTACGCCGCATACGCTTGGGATTCATGTGATTTCCGATGAAAATATTTATCATTTCGCGCCGTTGATTAAGCGTAATACGCCTATTCCATGCCGAAAGAGTGATGTTTATTACAAGACATTTAAAGAGCAGAAAACAGTGGCAGTAACTATTTATCAAGGAGAGCATAATGATGTTCGTCAAAATATGTGTATTGGTGAATTTTGGTTGGAGGGTTTGTCAGTAGAATCTGCGTCGCCGGAGATATTATGCCAATTTGATCTTGACATTAACGGTATTTTGCATGTAACGGCAATTGAAAAAAGTACAGGATTAACAAGTGAAATTGTTGTTGAAAATGCTCTTTCGGCAAGAGAGCATAAAGCGAATGAGAATTTCAAAAACGAGTTAAAACAACTCTTCCACGAGAACGATGAAGCTGCTCTTGTTTCGGAAGTTCGCGTTAGCAAAGATGATAAGATTGAGGAGTTATCGATTTCGGGAGTTGATGATTTGTTGTTATCGCAATTGAATCAGTTATCAAGTGAGCAATATGCAACTTATTCAGAGGAACTTAAAACGGTTCGTAAGGGACTAAAGATGTTGGGCGGCAATTTGAAAACTAATACTGAGGATGTTAATGATTCGATCAAAAAAATTATGGCTGCCATCCAACAAGGTAACAAAGAAACCGCAAAAAAATTATCAGCAGAGCTTGATGATTTACTTTATTATCTTGATGATTCTTTGTGAAAAATTTATGGAAACGGAAATTAACGACAGTAAATTTAAGTGTCCGACTTGTGCCAAAGTGCAAGAGTGGCGGGACACGTGTAAGTTGTGTGGAAGCGATGTTTCGCAATTGCGGAGTCTTGCAGTTGATTACATTAAGCTGCAAAAACGGCTCCGCGCAATTTTACAAAACGGTAACTTAATATACGCAGACGAACTTGCGCAACAGTTAATCTCAATATCACCAACAACATTAAACAAAAAAATCCATAAATTTCTCAAATCGCTCATTCTAAAAAATGCAACAAATTTAGCTAATCCGCGTAGGTTTTCTGACAGATAAATTTTGTCAAGTTATTGCAATTCTAGTGTTAATAATTTTACTGTATAAATCTGTGCAAATTATGTATAGTTTTTAATCGTCAAAAATTATGTGATTTTCAAGTTGATTAGTTTTTGAAATCTTTATTTTTGCATTTTCTTTTTTTGTTCTGATAGTTCCGATTTTTCCGTCTGACTTGGTATTCTTAAATTTTTATTTTCTCATATACCGAAAATTCGATAATACAAAATGCCGGCGCGGAGTGTACATGTGGGTGCCGTCGGGATTAGGCAATAGACACCAAATCGAGGGGTAAAAATGGTGGCGAGACTGTCAAATTTTGAAAATTATGTTGTAAATTTAACGGATGTTACGATGAGACGATTGCAGCGATTGTTTTTTGTTCCGTCTTTATTTATTTTATTATCGTTTATAATTCAAGTAAACGTAATAGAGAACCTGATTTACGCAGCAAAATCAGGTTCTGCCGGTACTGTTGGGCAAGATGTCAAGATTGCCGATCAAATTGTACAAGAAAAAAATATTCCGCAACTAACTGCGCCGTCAAATTCTCCGTCTAAAAGCAAAATCTACCCCAAAGCGATAATCCGGCAATTATCGCAAATTACAGCAAGCAAACAGGAAGTAGTAGAGCCTCTCTCGAATTGGGCGAAAAAAATAACACAATTGATCGATAATTTGATTTTGAGTTGGGATAGTGGTGATTTTGCGGCAAGTGAAAAGCATCTTGACCTTATCAGAGTATCAATTTTTGAGCTTGATTCTTTACGTAAATCATTATCTATTTTTGTGTCCGGCAAAAATTCAGTAAAAGGAGCCGGTTTGAACGGAACAAATAATGGGACGGAAGCAAATCTAAGTTCTTTGGATAATATTTTATCGGAACATTATATTCCAGACGTAATTGCAATTGAGGAACTGCAATACGGACTTGAACGGCGTTACATTTTTTGGAAATTTGCGTTGGATGTAGAAGTGAGTGAAACATTTCCGGTTTCGGCAAATTTAGGCAAAAGCAATGAGAACTTGGACAAATTGATTAAATTAACGTTGGCGGTTGAAAAATTTTTGCTCAATAATAAATCAAAAACATCGAATGGTGAGAAGATAAGCGAGTTGTGGATTAATTATTTTGAGACGCGGAATCTTGTTGCAGGTTTGGAGGCTTACAAAAAGTCGCTACAGGAAAATACCCAAAAGGACGCCAGAGAACGAAGGATTTTGGAGGAATATTTGGTATCTTTTTGTTCGACAGTAAATGTTATTTTGTATCGTTTTACGGATTCACGTTTAACGGACAAGCAAGTTTCGTATCTTAAATCACCGGTTATTCGGGAGTGGCGTTTGGAGCTTGAGCGTTGGGGTTCGGATACGGTTTTGCCGGTTGTTTTGTTGTCGGATATAGAGCGTTATGAGGATCGTGTTGGGATGAGTGATATGCAAAATTTGTTTCGCACGGCAACACGGATGGCGTTTTCGCGGTCTGAAGTCTCGCGTAAATTTGGGTTGATTGTGCATGAGATTTATGGTGGTTCTAATGTCAAGTTGTATCTTTCAAAGGTACTGGTCAATCATCTTATCCCTTCGCAAGAAAAGGAGATAAAATCTTTTCGTGAATATATTCAGAACCAACGTGTGGTTGGCAAGCGTGAGTCTGATTTTGAAGTCAAGGTGAATTTTATTCCTGATTCGGAGCGGCTTTTAATTTCGCTGGATGTTGAGGGCAATATTGCAACTTCGAGTCGGGCAAATGCTTTTGCAACAACTTTATTTAATCGTGGTGAAGCTAAATGTACTGCGCAAAAGCAAGTAGAGCTTACGGAGGATGGCTTTCAATTTTCGCCGACTGAAGTGAAAATTGCGAGTAATCGTTTACAGTTACGAGGAATACGTACAGATTTTGACGGTTTACCGTTGATTTCTAATCTTGTTCGGGCGATTGTGTTTAGTCAATATGAGTTACGTCGCAGCGACGCCCGCAAGGAAACAAGTTATAAAATTAAACAACAAGTAAAGCAACGGATAGATCAAGAGGCGGAATCAGGTTTTCTTGGATTTAATGGCAAGTTTGGTAATTTGATGGAAGTGTCGAATAATGATTTTGGTCTTTCTGTTGAGAAGAAAGGTTCTATTACGGAGGAACATTGGCTTTTAACTTCTTGGGTTATACGCAGTTCGGGTATTTTGGGAGGTAACACGCCGGCGCCGGCGACATTGCGTGGTTCGTTTGCGGATATGAAAGTACACGAGTCGGCTATAAATGCGATTATCAGCAAACTTGATATTGCGGGCAAAACGGACACTGTGGGTAATTTTAGAGCGATGATAAGTGAACAGTTTAAGTATAAAGAGATTGCGGAACCTGGTGAAAATGATGATGTCGTGATAGGTTTTGGCAAATATAATCCGGTGGTTGTGCGGTTTGTTGATGGAGTTATAGAGCTTGCAATTTCAATTGATTCGTTGAAGTTGGATAGGCAAACTTATCGTGATTTTCAGGTATTTATCAGGTATGAACCGGTTTATGTTGAAAACAATGGACTTGTGTTACGGCGGCGCGGTGTGATTAGTTTGGAGAAGGCGAAGATCAGTTCTCAAATTGTATTACGTGCTGTGTTTGGTAAAATTTTCCCTGAAGAGAAAACATTTTCTCTAACGCCGAAGTTTCTGAAAGAGGACAAGAGGTTTGAGGGATTGACAACGGGTTTGTGTAGGATTGGCAAGGGTTGGTTTGCGATTGCGTTAGTTAATTCTGATGTTCCGGTTGAGAATCCGCTTGTAAGTGATATTGCGCCGATAAACCAATTCAAACGATAAAAGTTAGCAAGTTTGTAACTATTCATTAGCGGTTATGAACATTCATTTTTCTGTCATATTGGGGACGGAAAATTTAATATCACAACTGAACAGTTACAAAAAAATTTACTTAACGAACAAGATTATTCTTTTTTGCAATTTGTTAAGATTTGGAGGTTGGAGATGAATTTCGGTTGCGGGATATTATGATAACTGTTGCAATAATTATCGTTACAATAACACAACAACAAATAATCAATAGAGTTTTCCAAATTATT
>JAITDV010000462.1 GCA_031282385.1 Planctomycetaceae bacterium
AATAATTTGGAAAACTCTATTGATTATTTGTTGTTGTGTTATTGTAACGATAATTATTGCAACAGTTATCATAATATCCCGCAACCGAAATTCATCTCCAACCTCCAAATCTTAACAAAGTAATCAATCCTGTGAGATCAGAATTTCCTGTTGTAATTTTTCAATTGTGGTATTCCGGCAATCCAAAAACAACACTAAATACATGATTTTTATGATGCCGAAAATAAAGATTTTGTACTTTCTCATTTTTTTGTTTGTGATTTAAATTGCACAAACTATAACGATTATACGTAATTGGACTGATATAAATTTCATGAGTTGTGATTTTATATTTTTATCTGTTGCTTGACAGGACAAATTAAACTCGTATGATTTGCGTGGTCTGGTTATTCCGAAATAACCTAATGTAACAAACTTGACAAATTCGTTCTGCCTGATTTAGGTTGACGAAAATTCAAGTGTAGACAGTTTAAAAACTAACCTATAGAAAAGGAGTTAAGATGAAAAGATTTTCTTTGATTGCGTTTATGGTGCTTTGCATTTTTGCATCACAGGCATTGTTTACGCAAGCTGACGAAGCCGGTAACAAGAAAGCACCAAAACCATTGGTTGCAAAGGCTAAATTATTTGCCAAGTTGCCCGCAGATATGAACGGTCCTGACGGTTTAACCATCTCGCCCAAAACCGGTACAATTTTCCTCACCGTCCCCAACTTTAACAGCGGCGGAAGAGCAAACGATCCCAAAGTTCCCAAAAAATATCCGGGCATACTTGCCAAAGTCGGGCTTGACGGCAAAGTTGAAAAAATTCTGGAATTTCCAGTATTGAAATCAACAGGTCAAACGGGTTGCATGGGATTAGTGTTCGGTCCTGACGGTAATTTGTACGTTTGCGACAATCAGTATTTTTTCGATCCCGATCACAAATCACGCGTTTTGCGGGTTTTGATGGACGGCGATAAACCGACTGGTAAAGTTGAAGTCGCGGTTGAAGGTTTGAATCTTGCCAATGCTGCGGCTTGGCATGAAAACAAGCTTTACGTATCAGATACTTTCCTTGATATTCCGGGCAAAACCGGTGCAGGCGGAATCTGGGTTTTTCCAGCAAACGAAATTCTCAAAGCCGGTAACGGCAAAGTTCCGACAATCAAAGTCAAACCCGCAACAGCAAAACCACGAGACAGACATCTTGCAGTTGTTGTGGAAGCGAAAAAAAGTAAACGAGGCGATAATGCTGGTTTTGACGGAATCACTTTTGGCCCCGATGGTACGCTCTACACAGGTAACTTCGGTGACGGTACTTTGTACGCAATCCGATTTGGAAGATACAGTACACGTATTCAAGAAATTCATAAAGGCGAATCTGTTATAAAATGTTGCGACGGCATCTTTTACGACAATGGGACGAACAAAGTTTACATCAATGATTCCCAAAGAAACGCTATATGGGCTTTCAAACCGCCTAGAAGAGGAGCTATGGCACAACTTGAACTTATCGCTGAAAACGGTGATACCAACGGCGCAGACGGTTCACTCGATCAACCTTGCGAATGTGTTGTCATCGGCAAAAAAATGATCATCGTGAATTTCGACTGGCCATTCCCAGGACTTGTCAATACTAAATTCGATGAACCGTCAACATTGTCGTTAATCGAATTACCGTAACAAAAAATCAACCAACCACGCAATAATGTCACAAGAATGATTTCAAACTGTTCACACTTGAGTTTTCAATATTCTAAAGTGTGTTATAGGTATAATTGCGTGGTTTGGTTGATATTGTAAATTTAATTTAATTGGAAGGTTATATTTCGGAATAACATAATATGAAACGGCGGGGACACGAGTTGCATTTTGGCAAATGAGTGTTTCCGCTGTTTTTTTGTACTATTATTAGTGTCATAATCATAATAATCGGTAAAAACGGTATTTGTCCGATTTCAATATTTGTGCTGATTATTATTTTCCGATAATCTCAATCGTGCCGTTAGTACCGAAAAATCCCATAATACGAGTTTTACTGTTTTAAACTGTTCACACTTTAAATTTATTTCACCGTCGCCTGATAGCCTATCGGAAAGTAGGTTTTTGCGATGTCGAGTCAAAATTATAGTACGAACAGTACACAAATCGTACATATTTTCGTTATTTGTCGAAATTCGTAACGAATTTAATGGTGAAATTATGATAAACGGTTACGAGATATATGGAATTAGGAGAATTTTTTGATCGTGTGATCAAATGTTTATGGAGGAAATAAAATGTCAATATTGTCTTTGAATGGTTACACTGCTGGAACTAGTGCAAATTATTATTGTCCGTCTTGCGGACGTACTAATTCGACTGTTACGAATATTGGTCAAAGTTATGCAATAAGTTCAGGACGTGCATCAACCGGCGACAGTTATATTTGTGAAAGTTGCCGATCCGGAGAAGCATCTAAAACAAACCGCTCAACTTACTCTGCAACCTCACCTTCCGCTTCAGGTATTTGCCCGCTTTGCAAAAAACAAGCCGGCATAAACACTCCGCATTGGTCTGACAACACCGGACGTACCGTAATTTCAAAATCATCGTCAACTAACACAAAATCAAGCCCAACAACCGTATCACGTACCAGCGATTCTTTCCGTTAATATATTCCTGTTAATATATCTGTATTAGGAGTTTATTTATAATGATTCAAATGCCGGAATTTTTATTGTTTTGTTTTGCGGTAACGGGTATGACGTTGATATTGGTACAAAGTACAATTTTTGAGCCGTTTCGTAAAATGTTGGCGGACAGTGTTGAGCTTATTGAACGAAATAGAGTTGCTGAGAATGTACCAAGCAAATTTACAGTTGTAGAATTTTTGCACAAGATGCTTCAATGTCTGCAATGCGCCGGATTTTGGTGTGGATTATTTTGCGGTCTTTTAATTTTGACGCCGGATATTTTGCATGTTAACATCGTAGCGGGAATATCAAATGATGCATTGAAAGACGCGAAAAATTATTCGTTTTTTATATGTTTGATAACTTTATTTCGTTGGATAATGTTGTTATTTTGTTGTGGAGCTGCGGGCAGTTTTTTAGCTCCTTTGGGAGATTTGTTATTGCAATGGATTTTCATTTCAAAAGAACTCGTAGCAAAACAACTGTTGCCCGAAAATCACACAACTACTAACCACCAAAATAATCAAACAACACAAAACACAAACGAACAAAATAACATTGATCAATCCGCAGATCAATTCGCAAACTATTTAGAACTAGAGAAATAGACTTTCCCAAAAATCTAAAAAATCAGAATGTACGTAATTGGGATAATCACAAAAAGGAACCTCTAAACTGTTTACACTTTAAATTTCCTTTACCACCGTCTGCTTACCTTTCGGAAAGCAGGTTTTTA
>JAITDV010000020.1 GCA_031282385.1 Planctomycetaceae bacterium
TAAAAACCTGCTTTCCGATAGGTAAGCAGGCAGCGGTAAAGGAAAATTCAAGTGTGAACAGTTTAAAATGGTTGTTGGAATTTGTTGGCTGGTTTTTTGATACAAAAAACATCAACAAATATGTAATTTAGGATGCTGTATTGTCCTAAATATGTTGATTACAAAACTTTAACTATTTCAAAAAAATGAAAAAAAAGAAAATTATGAAAGAGAGTTTTTCTGTTGTGGTGTTGGTGTGTGTGATGGTGTTATGTGTTTTGCAAGGATTAGTTAGTGGTGCGGAGAATTGGACAGTGCAACTTCGGGAGCGGAACAAAGAAGGCGAAATCAAAAACATCACCGAAAATTGGAATTTCAAAGAAACGGCAATTATTGTTTGTGATATGTGGGCGTTTCATCCTTGTGTTCATGCGACGGCTAGGTTGGAAGACCTTGCCAAGGAGATGAACAATGTATTTGACAAAGCGCGTGAGAAAGGAATATTGATTGTTTTTGCGCCGAGTAGTCATGATATTGACAAGTATTATTCTGATTTACCGGCTCGCAAAACATCGGCAAAGTATCGGCATGGATTCGGCAATCCGCGGCATTGGGATTTTTGGGTTCATGGTCGCGGAGGCGAAAATGAACATTCGCATCTTGCGTTTCACGGAGAAAAGAATGCAAAGTGGCCATTACCCGGAGGTGATCCGAATTGTTTTGAGAGCCGCGGCAAGAAACCGGATTTTAGGCAAACTGAAATCTTAAAGATCAAAGACAATGATATTCTGACGGATGATTTTGTCGAGATGATAGGTAACGATGAGTACAAGGAATGTCTGTTTAAGGAGCGCGGGATTAAGAATGTTATTTTGATGGGCGTTCATACGGATATGTGTGTTATTGGTCGTCCGTTTGGTTGTAGGGCAATGAAAATGGCTGGATACAACACGGTTTTATGCCGTGATTTAACGGATAGTGCGTGGAATTGTGCGAGTCGGATAAAGGGAGCAATTGATCATTTTCGCGGTTTGGACAAAGTGATTGAGTATATAGAGACGTATATTTGTCCGACTATAACTTCGGTATCAATTAAAGGCGGCGGACAAGAATTTCGTTTTGATGAAGAAAAGTACGTAAAAATGTTCCCGTTACCTGTACCGGCGAACAAAAAGGAAGTCGAAAAAGAACGCTGCAAAATCCAAGTTGAAATCGTTCGGGCGTTTTATGGTATTGACGAAAATAACCGCAAAGATGTTACAAAAGAGGTCAAGGAAAACTTTGATGAGACTCGTTTGATTCCTATTGATAATTACAACGATGTTTTCGGAGATCCAAATCCCGGAGTTGTCAAATCATTGTGGATTACGTACAAAATCAACGGTGAAGAAAAATCGCAAATTTTCAGTGAAAATGAAGAGATTTTACTTAAACGATAATACCATTTCATTCGAATTAGGCTTTAAACTGTTCATACTTTAATTTTCATTTACCGTCGCCTGCTTACTTATCAGAAAGCAAGCTTTTACGCATTTATGTTGCGCAATTTATAGTACGAATAATAATAATAATAATAATATTATTATTATTATTATTATTATTATTAGGGAACTTCCTAATAAGTGCCGCTTGATTTATTTGTCCTATCTCCAGTGAGCGTCCAACAAGCACGACTGAAAACTTCCGGCGTGTTGGGATAAAATATCGCGCCAAGTTTAATGTTTACACTGTCGCCCCAATCAGATGAAAAATAAACTTCCGTGTCAGAAGGAAAATTGCCTGCACTAAAACTGCCATCTTGATTTTGACCGACAACAGAAAACGATTTAATTGACATCACAATTACTGCGGCTGTTGTTCTAATTTCATCTGTTTCAAACGTGCCGTTACGATTGATGTCAAGTCCTGCTTTAACCGTAAAAGTATGTTGCAATTCAGCTGATGGATTCAATATACTGTTCGTACTATAAATTATGTAACTCAAGAGTATAAAAGCTTGCTTTCCGATAGGTCAGCAATCGGCGGTGAAGGAAATTTAAAGTGTGAACAGTTTATACAAAACCACAAATGAGTATATATTACAATCAGAGATATATCGTTACAAAAATTATTCTCCGATGATTTTGATCAGGATGCGTTTTGGTCGGCGTCCGTCAAATTCACCGTAGAAAATTTGTTCCCACGTTCCGAAATCCAACTTGCCGTCCGTAATCGCAACAACAACCTCACGTCCCATAATCTGACGTTTGTGATGAGCGTCGCCGTTATCTTCACCTGTACGATTGTGTGCATAACGTGCAGGCGACGGGTCATAAGGTGCAAGTTGTTCAAGCCACTTTTTATAATCCTCATGCAATCCCGATTCGTCATCGTTAATAAAAACAGACGAAGTTATATGCATTGAGTTGACAAGTGCCAAGCCTTCACGAATTCCGCTCTTCTTGACCGCCGCAGCAACTTCTCGCGTAATATTGACAAAATCAACACGCGACGGAATATTCAACGTTAAAATTTCACGATACGATTTCATTTTTTTTATTGTTAATAATTTCTATATTATTCGTACTATACTGTTCGTACTATAAATTGCGCGACTCAAAATCGCCAAAGCTTGCTTTCCGATAGGTAAGCAAACGGCGGTAAACGAAATTTAATGTGTGAACAGTTTATAAATTGCATGACTCATGATTGTTTTAGGATTGTTTCGCAAATTTGTACTAGATTTTTTGTGTTCAATCCAACGTCATTCAGCAACTCATTTCTTTCACCGTGTTCGATATATTGATCTTGCAATCCCATTCTTTTGAGTTTTCTTGTGTCCAGAGATAACTCATTTGCGGCTTCTAACACTGCGCTCCCAAAACCTGCCGCAAGCATTCCTTCCTCAACCGTAACAATAAAACTGCCATCTCGAAGCGGTTGTAAAATTGTTTCGACGTCGAGTGGTTTTATGAATCTTGCGTTTATTATGCCGACGGTAATTTTGTATTTTTCGTACAAAATATCTGCTGCTTCTATTGCCATGTTCAAAAATGCACCACAGATAACAATGACGCCGTCTTTGCCTGTTTTGATAACTTCGGATTTGCCTGTCTGAATTTGCGCAACATTAATTCGATAACCGCCGCTTTCAGCTTTCGGATAACGTATTGCTACCGGTTGTCCAACCTTTATTGCGTATTGTAACATCGGTTCAACATCCGACGCATCCGCCGGCGCCGTTATTACAAGATTCGGGAAAGGACGCAAAAAACATATATCAAATACGCCATGATGCGTCGGTCCATCAGGTCCCGTCAACCCCGCACGATCAAGCAACATTATTATTGGCAAATTTTGCAATGACACTTCTTGAAAAATCTGATCATAACTTCGTTGAATGAACGTACTGTAAATATCAACAATCGGAATCATTCCCGATTTCGCAAGTCCCGCAGCGAAAATTACCGCATGAGATTCGCAAATACCAACATCGAAAAATCGCTGCGGAAATTCTTCTCTTATTGGTTCAAGCATATTGCCGCGACACATCGCTGCGGTAATCACACAAATCCGCTCGTTTTCACGCATGAGTTTCAGTATTGAATTTCGGACAATTTCAGTGAATGATGTTTGCTCGTCGGGTTTTGAAATTGATGCCGAAATTGATGCCGAAATCGGTTCCGCGTCTGATTCTTCACGTATCCAAGCGTCATGTATTTTTTGATTCGAAAATGTTGTTCCACAAACGGATGAAATTATATTATTCATTCCGGGCGCGGGAGCATGATATGCAGACGGATTATTTTCAGCCGGTTTGAATCCGTGTCCCTTCTCGGTAAAAACATGCAGCAAGACAGGATCCTCAATACTTCTTGCCATCTTGAGAAAACGTTGCAATCGCGGAATATTGTGACCGTTAATGGGACCGATGTAACGAAATCCAAGTTCTTCAAATAACATGCCGCCAAGTAAACCGGCTTTGGCTGCGCTTTTGAATCTTGCCATAATTGCATCCATCGACTTGCCGAGCGTCGGAAAATTATCAACAAAACTGTGTAGGCGTTGTTTTAATCTCTGATAAGACGGATGCATTCTGAGTTTGTCAAGATGAATAGAAAGACCGCCAACACGCGGACAAATCGACATTTTGTTATCATTCAAAATTACCGTAATATTTTTTCGTATCCAACCCGCATGATTCATTGCCTCGAAAACTACGCCGCTGCTAAAAGCACCGTCGCCGATTACAGCAATACTATGACGCTTATTTTTACCGTAAATCAAATCATCGCCGCTCGCCAAACCAAGTGCCACACCAACACTGCAACCGGCATGTCCGGTCATCATTAAATCATATTCACTTTCAGCCGGATTAGGAAATCCCATCAAACCGCCTTTGGTGCGGATAGTCTGAAATTGGGCAAAACGTCCCGTGAGTAATTTATGCGGATAAATTTGATGCCCCGTGTCCCAAATAAGACGATCAACAGAAAAATCAAACGTCGAATGCAAAGCAATACACAACTCAACCACGCCAAGATTAGATGCAAAATGAACCGAACGGCGATCATAAAGTCTATAAATCTCCTCACGAATCTCTCCCGCAAGATCAACCAACTCGGAATGAGAAAAATTCATCAACTCACGCGGAGACTGTAGAGTTGGTAAAATTTGCTTCCGTTTTTCTGTTATCTTTGGCATCGTAATTGACCGCGAACCAGATTTTAAACTGTTCACACTTTAAATTTTCTTTACCTTCACCTGCTTATCTATCGGAAAGCAGGCTTTTACGCTCTTAAGTCAGGCAATTTTTAGTACAAACTATTTTTTGGGCGAAATTTTTTTTTCAATTTCTTTGATAATAGATTCGGGCGCAGCCATTCTGCCGACGCCGACTTCACCACAACTTGTTCGTCCGAATTCAGGATAAATTATTGTTGCGCCGAACTCAATTAATTTTTGTACGTTATTTTGAATAACAGGCTTGTTCCACATTGACGGATTCATTGCCGGCGCAAACAACACCGGCTTGTCAAACGAAAGAATAAGCGTACTCAAAAGATCATCCGCAATTCCATTAGCCGCTTTGGACAAGATATTAGCCGTTGCCGGAGCGATACAAAATAAATCCGACTCCCTCGCCAAGTCAATATGCACATGAATCCGATCAGAACCAAAAAACGCAGTTCGAACCGGACGACCACTCAAAGCCTCAAACGTAGATTTACCGACAAGCTCTGTTGCCGATTCCGTCATAACGACACTTACGCCATGTTCCATTTGACGCAGTTGACTTACAATAATTGCCGTCTTATAAGCCGCTATGCCGCCAGTTACTCCAACTAATATCTCCGCCATCACCAACTCCCATAACACAAAAAAAATAAACGTCAACCCTGAAATACACTGCTCATACTATAATTGAATGCTCCAAATCCCCAAAGCATATACTGCTCCTATTATAAATTACTTGACTCAAGAGCATATACTGTTCGTACTATAAATTACTTGACTCAAGAGCATATCTGTTCGTACTATAAATTACTTGACTCAAGAGCGTAAATGCCTGCTTTCCGATAGGTAAGCAGGCGGCGGCAAAGGAAATTTAAAGTGTGAACAGTTTAAAAGCCTGCTTTCTGATAGGTAAGCAGGCGGCGGCAAAGGAAATTTAAAGTGTGAACAGTTTAAAAGCCTGCTTTCTGATAGGTAAGCAGGCAATGGTAGGGAAATTTAAGGAGTGAACAGTTTAGAAACGTAATTGCTAGGTTCTGCTTCGTTTGGTGAATTTCGGACAATCATGTTTCCGTGTATTCGCTGTCAAAAACTATTTCAACTGCGCTTGGTTGACGTTCATGTAAGTTGCCTTCCATGTCAAGATAAATTTTGTCTTGCAAAATCTCCTTAATCACAATATGCAACTTATCTTTAGATGCAACTTTATCCGTATCCACAAAAGCCTGCGCACCTTTATTAAGATAAACAAGACGCTTTTGAATAAGCGATGACAATTTGAAACGTCCGCCGATTTTTTTTACCAATTCTTCGTCTTTAAGTTCTTCGATCATTTGACAATAATTTTTATTTTGGAGTTATTAAAATGTGAACAGTTTAGCATAAATAAACTCAACCCGATTACCGAAATTTCAAATGCAACGGTCTAACTGTTCGTACAATAAATTGCGTAACTCAAGAGCATAGCATAAAAGCCTGCTCTCCGATAGGCAAGCAGGCGACGGTATTTAAAGTGTGAATGACTTAAAATTATCCCCGTATCAAAACTCTTGTCAATTCCCCCATCAAAATCAAATCCGTTGCCAACAAAACAAAAACGCAGTTGTGATGATTCTTGCGAGTTCAAACTGGACTTTTGCAAAATTCATAACAACTTTTATTAAAAGAGTTGATGATTAAATCTTACTCAATTTCGGCATATATTTTGAACCCCAAAGAAGCAGAAATTATTGAAACGGAATTTATGAAACCCTTGTTTTTACGGCATATCATTTTTGGAAAAATAATAGACCTTTTTGCTAACCTGTAGGAGACCACCACTGACCCCTCCGAAGGAGGGGAATAATTCGCCTCACTCGGATGCGTCTTATTATTCCCCTTACTTGGATGCGTCTTATTATTCGCCTTACTTGGATGCGTCTTATTATTCGCCTTACTTGGATGCGTCTTATTATTCGCCTTACTTGGATGCATCTTCTTATTCCCCTTACTCGGATGCATCTTATTATTCCCCTCCTTCGGAGGGGTTAGGGGTGGTCTCGGAGGAGTTAAAGGCGGTTTTTCGTTGCAGGTTTTTTGTTGCGTTGATGTATTTTTAGGTTAGAGAAAAGGTCTAATATTTGATACAATAATGTGACAAAAATCAGGGAATAAGAATGAATCAGACAAAAAAGCAGCACTCCAAAATAAACAACCCTTATTCTTTCAATGGTGAATTTAAGACAATGTCAAACAAAACATGAGGGTATATTGGGTGGGAATTTTTGGCTACTAAGGGTAATTCGACAAATAAGGGTTTGCATATTAGAATCGTTCTGAAAACGATGTTGTCCCGCGTGAATTTATTGGTCTTGGGTAACAGAATAGTTGACGATAAGAAACACACGACAGATACGATTTTTATTTTTGATTAACATAATTATTGTTACAATAATACATCAAAAAATAGTATTTAATAAACATTTCACACTTAAATTTATAGTGTTAGACGCCATTTGCAAAAGTTCAGTTCAAATAATATTTTTATAGCCGAATCTATACTGTTCCTGTTCGTACTGTACATTACCCTGCTTTCCGATTAGGTAAGCAAGCGGCGGCAAATGAAATTTAAAGTGTGAATGGTTTAAGGTGTGTTGAGCATATTCCAGTTGCCAAAATATTATTTGAATTTATAATTCTAGTTGTTTGGTTGTTGTCAGTGTGAATTATCGTTACGGTAAAACGGTGAATATATTTTAAGTTGTTCACACTTTATTTTCCTTTACCTGTTGCCTGATTACCTATCGGAAAGCAGGCTTTTACGCTCTTGAGTCAGGCAATTTATAGTACGAGTAGTATATCAAAATTGACATTTCGATTTTAATATTGTTCATGTTTGTCATGTTCCCAAAGTTTATTGCCTAGAGATATAAGTTATCCAAAATTCCTACCTTTTAACTATTTTTAATTTATTTATGTTTGATAATCATACATATTTATTATTTCTTTGGTTACTACCTTTTGTTGTGTTTTTATTTTTTTATTCTTATTCGCGAAAACAACGTGCGGCTTTACGATTTGCGGATGAAGTTATGATTCGGCATTTGATTCCGGTGTTGGGATTTGGTCGTTTTTTAGTTAGTTGTGTTTGTTTTTCGGTGGCAATGACTTTGCTTATTATTGCGGCGGCGTGTCCAATGTTCGGCGAATATTTTGAGGATGTATCGCGTAAGGGACGTGATATTTTTGTGTTGCTTGATGTATCAAAGTCAATGCTTGCGAATGATGTTACACCGAACAGATTGGAGCGGGCGAAATCGGATATTCGTGATTTACTTGACAGTGTTGTTGGAGATCGTGTTGGGTTGTTGGTTTTTGCGGGCAAGCCGATTATTAAAGTACCGTTGACAACAGATCGCGGATTTTACAACGAAATACTAAACGGCGTAAATACAACTTCGGCGCCAAGCGGCGGAACAGCTATCGGCGACGCTATTCGCAGTGCGTTGCGGGCAATGCCGCCGGAAGCGGATAGAGATCAAGCTATTGTTTTGATTACGGATGGTGAAGATCACGAATCTATGCCGATTGATGCAGCAAGAGACGCCGCTGAAAGAAAAGTACGGATTTTGGCTGTAGGGTTGGGAGATACGGTTGAAGGCAGTCGAATTCCAATAAAGAACGAAAACGGTAATTTGACTTTTTTGAAATATAACGGACGTGAAGTTTGGTCAAAAGTTGATGATAAAACTTTGAAAGAGATTGCAGAGATCACCAATGGAACTTACATTCAGGCGGGCAATAAATTATTTGATCTTGGACAAATCTATTCACAAAATATATCAAAATTATCTGCTGGCGAATTTCAAATTGAACAACAAAAAAAATATCATAAACAATTCCAACCATTTCTTATTTTTGCCATCACCGCGTTATTCTTTTACACATATATCAACAAAAAAGAACCTCTATACTGTTCGTACTATAAATTGCGTGACTCAAAAGCGTAAAAGCCTGCTTTCCGATAGGTAAGCAAGCGAAGGTAAAGGAAATTTAAAGTGTGAACAGTTTAAAATTTAATTTTTCAGAAAGAAAATCTCCCGTTAAAATACAAAGTCCACAAAAAAACAACCCTTATTTGATGTGAGAACAGTTTACTAGACCTTTTCGCTAACCTGTAGGAGACCACCCCTGACCCCTCCTAAGGAGGCGTCTCCTTATTCGCCTCACTCGGATGCTTCTTCTTATTTGCCTCCTTCGGAGGGGTTAAAGGCGGTTTTTCGTTGTAGGTTTTTTGTTGCGTTGATGTATTTTTAGGTTGGAGAAAAGGTCTACTAAATATCATTTGCTCAATGTTCAAACAATTTCTCATTCCGAATTAAAAAACTTTTCCCCGCATTCCATTCTTTTTAATGTCTGATACAATTCGTAACCTTATTTGGTTGTTGTCGGCGTCTGGTTTTGTTATCCTGAATTTCCGGCAACATTAATTCACTTAACCTTTCAACTCAATCAGAGGAGAATAATAATGAATCGACGCGATTTTCTTAACACGGCATTAGTGTTGGCAGGTTCGGGCATTACGTTTGGCAATCTTTTTGCTCAAGATAAACCGATTTCAAATTACATTGATAACGGCGGCGCAGAACATGCCAAAAACTTGACCGCTTACCCCGACACCCAAAACGGAAAACACCAACTCTACCAACTATGGATACGCGACAATAATAACACAATATTGACTTCATATCGCGCACACCAAACACAAAAATATCCGTTCTTTTCGCCTGTTGCAGGACCTACAAGCGGATTATCGTTGACAACAGAATCGGGCAGACCTTGGCCGCATCATCGTTCGTTGTTTTTTGGTGCCGATCAAGTAAACGGAGGAAACTATTGGCAAGGCGAACTCAAACAAGGACAAATAATCTCAAAAGGACCATCATTTGCCAAAGACGGAAAAGGAAAATACAAAATCAACGCAACTCGTGTTGAAATTGTTGACAAATGCGTTTGGACACAACCGAATAAACCGCCGATTTTAGAAGACGAACGCCTCTTTGTTGTCCGTCTGATCGATGATAAACGTTATGTAATAGACGCAACAATTGTGTTAAAAACATTGGCGGATAAAGTCGTATTCAACAAGTCAAATCACGGATTATTTGGTATTCGATGTTCGCACGATATTTCCGTAACCGGCGGCGGCAATTTGATCAGTTCAAACGGCGACAGCGGCGAAAAAGCTACTATTGGCAAGCCGGCAAATTGGATGGCGTTTTTCGGCAAAAGACATAAAACTGAAATTGTTGAAGGCATCGCCGTATTTTGCCCGTCTAAAGCGCCGCATCCAAAATTTGAAAAATGCAAATGGTTCACTCGCGATTACGGCAACTGTTCGCCTTTCCCAATGAACTTTTTTGCAAAAAATGAAACACTCACACTTACAAAAGGTGAAGAATTACGATTAAGGTATAGTGTTGTCGCGTTCACTGGAACGCCCAAAGAAGCCGAATTAGACAAACTCTGGAAAGAATTCGACGAACAAAATTAAGATACCAAATTGATTTTTGAGAGTCTCTATTCTGCTCACACAATAAATTGCGTGACTCAATAGCGTAAAAAACTGCTTTCCGATAATTAAGCAGACGGCGGTAAAGGAAAATTAAAGTGTGAGCAGCTTAAAATTAATTTTTTTGCTTTTTATAAGATTTTAAAGTGTATTGGTAATATTTCAGCAGAATTAGTGTTTTGAGTTAATTGATAGTAACTATTCCGTTGCGGGCTTCAATTGTTTAGAAAAAAGGTGTTATGGAATAGGAACGGAGCAGACTAAAACGCAGCGTTCTAAAATGAACAACCCTTATTTATCCAATTTCCATTAGTAGCAGACAACGCCCCCAAATGCGTCCTTATGCCCTTATTATTTCGATGGAGAATTTGAGACAATATAAAACAAAACAAAGGGCATAAGAGCGCGTCGGGGGGAGTGGGAATTTTAAGTTGCTAAGGGTAATTTGACAAATTAGGGTTGGAATATTAGAGCCGTTCGGAAAATTATATTGTTCCACGCGGAATTATTGGGCTTGGGTAACAGAATCGTTGGCGATAATAAACTACGACTGAATAGATTCGAAAATTCCACCGAAATATTACGTGTATTTTTGTAATTGTTAAGGTGTTTGAAATTCATTTTTTGTTCTCAACAGAACGAAAAAAATAAATGTTCATCAAACTGTAGAATATGTTTCGTCACACTTGAAATTTCGATTTTTATTCCAAACGTACTGTAGAATTTGTTTCGATAAGTAAGTTTGGCGGGTTTACGAAATTCAAGTGTGAACAGTTTATTAATAGTCTAATCTCAATCAATGTTTTTGAAAATAGCAATAGGCAGTGATCATCATGGAGTAGAAATCCGTATTAAGATAGCGGAAACTCTTCATCGTGAAGGTTATGATGTGTTTGAATGTGGACCGGCGTTGGACTGTCGTGATGCGACGGATTACCCTGATATTGCGGCGGAGGTTGCGGAGTTAGTTAGCAATGGCGATGTGGATCGCGGGATATTGATTTGCGGTACGGGAATCGGGATGTGCATTACGGCAAACAAGTTTGCGGGTGTGCGTTCGGCGCCGATTATTGACGAGCTGCAAGCTGAATTGAGCCGTCGGCACAATGATTTGAATATCTTGTGTTTATCTGGTGAAATGTTGAGTGAGGATATGATTTTTCGTATTATTGATATTTGGCTCAAAACACCATTTGACGGAGGTCGGCATGAGAAACGAATTGAGAAAATAGAAAAAATTGAACGCGAGCTTGGAATAAGTGATTAATTTCTATTTCGTACAAAAATTAGAATTCGGTAACATATACTGCTTGTACTAGACCTTTTCGCTAACCTGTAGGTGCCCCCCCTGACCCCTCCGAAGGAGGTGAATATTCGCCTCCGAAGGAGGCGTCTCCTTATTCGCCTCACTCGGATGCTTCTTCTTATTCGCCTCCTTCGGAGGCGTCTTCTTATTCCCCTCCTTCGGAGGGGTTAGGGGTGGTCTCGGA
>JAITDV010000076.1 GCA_031282385.1 Planctomycetaceae bacterium
CCATCACTATCCACATCCGCACCAACTGCACAAATAGATAGTCCTGCATGGTAAATAAATGTAAACACAAATATTGAAGTTAAAAATATTCTCATTTTTTTAAATTATTATTATTTAATGGTGATTTATGAACTGTTCGTACTATAAATTGCACGACTCAAGAACGTAAAAAATTGTTTTCCAATAGGTAAACAGACTACGTTAAAGAAAATTTAAAGTGTGAACAGTTTATAAACCTGTTTTTACAAAATTTTCATAATTGACAAATCCAAATAACTAACTCACTTTATCCATCAATCGACACGAAAAAATCATTGTAATATTCACATGTCAATTCGCAGACAAAATGAGTTTTGAGGAGTTATCTTTTGAAATTTACATAACTTTCGCGGGCTTACTTTCGGCAATCCCGCATTAACATTTCTTGCATTACTGAATTTTGAACTGTTCACACTTGAATTTTCCTTTACCTTCGCCTGCTTAACTATCGGAAAACAGGCTTTCACGCTCTTGAGTCACACAGTTTATAGTACGGACAGCGTAAGTTGTGTTCGGTTACAACTATCCAAGTTCCGGTAATTCGTAGCCTTTTCTACGTTCACGGCTTAACATTTTGTTACCTTTTTCGTTGTTTACGAAAAGCTCCTTCTCCGGATCCCAAATAATTTTTTCACCAACCGATGCAGTTGCACGTACAATATTGACAAGTTCGCAAAGTGTTGTTGAACGTTGTCCGTATTCAATATCGGCGTTACATTTCTTATCGGTCTTTATACATTCAATCCAGTTCTCAACATGATAAATCGTTTCCGGTCTTCTGTTCCTGAACTCTGCGGGCATGTTTGCCGTCAACTCCTTCGGATTTGATGACAACTTGTGCCGATTGATTTCAATTTTGCCCTTTTCACCGGTAACAATACAACCAAGTCCCGGTCCGCGATCACCATTAAGATGCAAACGCAACTCTACACCATTGGCAAACCACATCTTCATTTTTGCGCGAGGTCCTTTGACTTTAGCCATGTTGTAATAAGCTGCACCTGTTTCTTCGTCTGTCGGTTTCCGATTTGGGAATTTGCCCGAATCCTGAATCGTACAAGGCTCCTCAAGCAAAATTGCAACAGGTCCGGTTTCATTCATTCCGAGTGCCATGTTTACTTGATCGTAGGAATGCGTTCCCCAACCACTAACACCAAAACAAAGTCCACCGGCATCATAATCCCACCAATTTGACCAATTAAAATGCAACTGCGGATGATATGGACGAAACACCGCTTGGTTTGTCCACATGTCCCAAGACTCATCCGTCATACCGTCTTTATACGGTTGCGCGGGTTGATCTGTCCAAATGTTAGGTCCAACAAAATTCGGCGCCTCAACAATTTTAACTTTTCCAATCGCTCCGTCTTGAATCTGTTTGCAAGCCCACAAACATAACGGCAAAGAACGTTGTTGTGTACCGACTTGTGTAATACGTTTATATTTTCGGGCAGCTTTGACCAAATAACGCCCTTCGGCAATGGTCAATGCCATCGGTTTTTCAATATAAAGATGACACCCCATCTGCATCGAAATTGCCGCAACCCATGCACGTTGGTGTGTTGCAGTTTCTGCCATTACAGCGTCGGGTTTTTCTTTTTCAATCATTTTTCGGAAGTCGGTGTAACCTTGTTCCGGTTTGAATTCTTTGAAGCGATTCATAAATCTGTTAATTCGCGACTGCAAAACGTCACTTACAGACACAACTTTCAGACCGGCAACAGGCTTGACTTCGCCGCCATAAATTCCAACACAACGCCCGCCAAGACCGATCAAAGCAACTTTAACAGTATCGTTCGCACCAGGTTGTGTCGCGTCGCCGAGAACATGCCGCGGAATCAACATCGGAGCCGCAACCGCACCGACAACAGTAGTAATCGCCGCACCGTTTTGTAAAAACTCGCGACGTGAAATTTCATGTTTTTTCATAAAAAATTTAGTTGGGTTAATTGTTTTTTTAAGGTTAAAATTTTAGGATATTGGAGGACAATATGACACTTCCAATCTCATCCCGCCCAAATCCTAATCCCAATCCACGCAGGCGCAATTGTACAAAAAAATTGCAATCGTGTATAGTATTATCTCGACATTTTTTTGTACTTTTCCGACATTTTATTATTAATAGATTGTTGAGTCACTTTTTCTGACGAGCGATTTGAGGCGTATTTTTTACGAAATTGTTTAGGCGACATTGCCGTCATTTTTTTGAATTGTCTTGTAAAATAACTGCTGTCATAGAAACCGCAATTAATCGCAATTTGAGTTATCGACTCCTCACTTTCAACTAAATAACAAATAGCATTGTCAAGCCGAACTTTGAGAATGAAATCACTTGGCGACAAACAAAAAATTTCACGAAACCGGCGTTCAAATTGACGTTGAGAAAGAAAAACCAAAGAAGCTAACGTCTCAATTGAAATCTTCTCCCGATAATGAGAAAAAATATAATCAATAACATTTTTCATCTCACTCAATGGATAAACAGTTTTGTATTCTTGCGACAAATTCCACATAAGACCGGCAATCGCAATTACATTGCCGTCTATGTCTATTAGCGGAATTTTACTTGATATAAACCATTTTTGTTCATTGTTGCGCCCCGGAACAAACCAATGTTGATTAAGAATTGGACGGCGGGTTGTGATGACTTCGATATCTTCGTGTTTATATAGAAAAACCAGATCAGGATTAAAATAATCAACATCCGTCTTATTAAGAAATCCCATCTCCTCTTTCTCACCTAAATACTCCCTCAAAGAAACATTCATCCAAATAAATTTCTGATGAATATCCTTAATGTGAAAAAAAACATTCGGCAAAAAATCAAACAATTGCAAAATATTCATAAAAGGCATCCGCATACCTAATAATATATCTTCAAACATATTCTTAAATTTCATTTTATATTGTTATATTAAATTAACAAAATCAGCATAATTTTCAGGAATTTTAGATAATTTCTTTATTTATAAATTCTGAAAATTTTGTCCGTTTTGTAAGAAATCACAGAACAGTCTTACAATTTCCTGATTTTCTTTTTTTGTAACTAATTACTTTTTTTACTAGTTGTTGTACTTTATTAAAATCCTTAACCCCCGGCGAAATTTCGACGCCGCTGGAAACATCAATTCCATACGGTTCGGCTTGCGTTATTGCTTCTAACACATTATCAGGCGTGATTCCGCCCGCAAGGAATGTTGGAAATTGTTTGCAAAATTCCATTGCCTCCAACCAGTTCCAACACACGCCGTTACCACCGGGTAGAAAACCACGCGACATCTCCAAAAGATAAAGAGAATCATTCAATATTTTTGTTGCGGATTCAGAAAGTAACCGGTCTCTTGTTTGACTGTCCTTGACAACCTGAATCCGTTTCGCAGAAAATTCACCGGAAACAGAACCATGTAATTGTACAAAATCAATACGCGAATCTATCTCATCCGGCAAAGAATCAACAACAACCAAAACAGTTTGACGTTTCTTTTGACGAAACGGTTCCACCGCATCCAAAATCTCGCGAATTTTTGAAACTTCAACATGCCGCGGACTCGGCGGATAATAAATCAACCCAATCATATCAGCTCCAAACTCAAAACATCGCCGCGCCATTTCAGGTGTTGTTATTCCGCAAATTTTTATATACATATTTTATAGAAACAGATTCATTTGGTTTATTTAAGTTGTTCACACTTTATATTTTGAATTGCCATTACAGCGTGTTTTTTGTGGGAGTCATTTCCCGCCGCGTTACGACGGATTGTTACGCATTGCCCTTGTCGGGGCGAAATCAAAATATAAAACGGCAAAGACACAATGACAAATTAATGAATTAAAGGAACTTCTAAAAACTCATTTTGTCCACGAATTTTCATGAAAGATCACGAATTAAATAATTTGTGCAAATTCGCGGATAAAATAAATTTATTATCTAAATTTGTCAATCCCGAAAATTTTAATAATTCTGTAAAAAAATAGGTTTTTAGAAGTTGCCTTAATGAATTGTTGCTATTGAATAGACCTTTTCGCTAACCTGTAGGAGACCACCCCTGACCCCTCCGAAGGAGGGGTTATGGGGGTCTCGGAGGAGTTAAAAGCGGTTTTCGTTGTAGGTTTTTTGTTGCGTTGATGTATTTTTAGGTTAAAGAAAAGGTCTAATAGTTACGTACAAATTACATTTTAAAATTCGGTTTTTGTTGCGACTTGGGCAATGGTGATTGAGGCGAATAAAGAAATAACTCAATATAATGCACATTAAAATCATAGCGTTTTTTCCCGAATCTGGTTTGATATTTGGTATGATTGTAAAGCCAATATCGAGTGTTTTCTTCCGGTTCATAACGGTTAAAAACAACCGGAATCCAAAGGTTGCCAATACAATCCTGATTCTGATCCAATATTTGTTGAAAAGTAGTATATTTTTTATCACGAGCAGTAATTTTCGGTTCCAACTCCGGAATGTAACGGTTCATTTCCAAAGGAAAACAAATAATCCGATCATTCGGCTGCCAATGTTCCCGAATGTATTGGCAAGCAGCCCGCAAATCATAGCGACCGCCATCCTGATAATAACTGGCAAGTCCAAGAATATTGGAAAACAGAACAAAAATAATCCACGCATAACAAAGACTATAACAATAACTAATTTTCGATTGAATAATCAACTTGCCAACCCAATCAATAAACAACGCTAAAATCACAAGAAACGGAAATGAAAAAAGAAAACTATAATGACTAATATAAGCAATTTTCATTGGAAGAAAGAAAATCGCCATTCCACATAATGTTGCACAAGTCAACCAATAAATGTTGCCGGTGTTGCGAAAATTGTACAGAATAAACAACCATCCCGGAACACAAAGCAGGGAAAAAAAACAACCGAGACTGAATGCCAAACCAACAATTGCATGAATCGAGGTAATATCGCTTGTCGGAAAGTTGTTCCACGACCGCGCAAGCGGCATAATATGCACAACTAAAATCACCAACAAAATAATAGACCAGAACCCAAGAATCAAAATTATTTTATAAGGTAAAATATTTTTCCATGAAACATTTTTCCGATCTATTATTTTCATTACTAGAAAGTTGGCGAGCAAACCGGTTAGGAAAATTCCCCAAATCACACCGGTTAAAGAATGAGTTAATACCATCAAAACAGAAACCACGCCCAATAAAATCGAAACTATAACAGAACGCTTAACCGCAACATATCCGCCTAAAAGTAAAACAGTTGAAATACAAAGAAACGCTTGACTGTAAAACCGGTTGTTTTGGCTGTGCAAAATATGATCAGGAAAAATAAGAACCAAAACCGCAAGAATCAAACTTGCCGAAAAACCAAACAACGGATAAGCCAACAAAAAAACAATCCCAACACACAATGATCCCATTACCGCAGGTACAACCCGCGACCCAAATTCATCATCGCCAAACAACCTGTAATCAAACCAATGAACAAAATAAGCCGCAATAAGCATCTTCGGTAACCGCGCAAACTGCGATTGTTGCGGATCAAAGGTCGAATTTTGAAACATGTACGACGGAATCGGTTGACCATCCAAAAAATAGTGAGTTTCCATTGTTGTATAATTTTCATCAAAACCATGAGACCATGTACCAAGATGATAAAAACGTAACAACACCGCTAATGTTACAAGAACAACAAACAAAACAAATCGAGAAAAATAATTGAAATTTACGGAATTTATCATAAATTTTAAACGTAATTATCCAGTTGAGTGTATAAAAATTGCCAATATATTCGTCCTTTCAGGGCTTGAATTATTGTGGTGATTATTTCTGATTCAATGCTTTCTGCCTATTGCTCACAATACAACTCAAAAAAATAACACATCGGCAGGTAAACAGACGGCGGTAAAGGAAATCTAAAGTGTGAGCAGTTTATTGTGTTGTTTTTATTGTTTGCGGATTGCATGAATCCCGCAACTGAAAAGTTACTTTTCAAGATATTCATTGAATGCTTTTTCTGCTAGTTTTTGTCCCCAGATAGTTGGGTATTTTCCGGTGATACAAGCTTGGCAGATTTGGTTTTCGTTTAATCCGATTGCCCGCGATATTGATTCTACAGGTAAATAACGTAACGAATCTGCACCTAAATCATCAGCCATCTGTTTTTCTATTTCCGGCGTCAATTTCCATTTTTCGATAGCCTGACCGTTCATATATTTTGGCACGAATAACTCTGCGTAAGTCGGCATATCTATTCCATAAAAACAAGGACCAATTATCGGCGGACACGCTGTACGAACATGCAACTCCTTAACATGACCAAGCTCACGTATCCTTTGCAACAACACCCGCATTGTTGTAGAACGCACAATTGAATCCTCAACCAGAAAGACCCGCTTGCCCTCAAGCACTTCACGTAACGGCGTATATTTCGTTTGCGCTTTTTTCCAACGGAACTCGCCGCCCTCGATAAAAGTCCTGCCGCTATAACGGTTTCTAATCAATCCTTCCAGACTTGGTATTCCTAGTTTGTATGCCATTGCGTCCGCTGCTGCTTTGCTTGTATCCGGTACCGGAACCACAATAGTATCAGAATCAATTGTTACATTGTTACTCGCTAACTCTTGCTTGGCAAGCTCTTCGCCAAGATTCTTTCGCGCAAGATAAACACTCTTGCCGTCAAGCGTACTCGCAACATTCGCAAAATAAATCCACTCAAAAAAACAATGCGCAGACTTAACCGACTCCGCAAATCGCTCAAAACGAATACCATTTTCATTGACTATTATAATTTGACCCGGCTCTACATTTTTAACGCTTTCTGCTGCAAATCCAAGATTGAATAACGCTACGCTTTCACTTGCCGCCGCAAAAAGCGAACCTTCAACCGCATAACAAAGAGGCTTCAAACCAAGAGGATCACGCGCAATAAACATGTCTCCCAACGCATTCAAAAAAACTATACTGTAAGCACCATCAAAAAGATTAGCCATCGAACGGCATAACGCCGGTAAATCCGGTTCCTCTTGCGGCGAAAGTGCGGCACTCAAACAATGCATTATGATTTCAGTATCTGTTTCGCGGGCAAGATATGTGTTGCCGTCGCTCAATAAATCCTCCTTGAGATTGTCGTAATTGGCAAGATGACCATTGAAGGCGAAGCTGAACCATTTATGTTTTTTAATATGGTGTCTTTCAAACGGTTGCGCGTAACTCCGGTCGTCCTTCCCGCAAGTCGCGTATCGAACATGACCAATTGCAGCTCTGCCGGAATACTCCTTCAATAAATCCATAAACTTACCGCGCCGCGTAAAATGAAATACTTCAGAAACCGAACCTATTTCTTTGTGTGTGTCGATAAGTTGTTTGCGAAACGGCGAATACGTTGTAAAACCTGCCGCTAACTGACCTCTGTTTTGCAAATCCAGCAACATACGCGGTACAAGCGACGAAACATCTTCACGACCTTGCGACGTGCAAAGCGGCGACGTATCACCACCTGATAAATGATATATCGCCGCAACACCACACTCTTCATAGAGTTCACTCATAAATTCAAATTATGATCGATTCTGTTTATGTTATATTTCAGACTTTAATACACTGATCGCCAATATAAATTGCGTAACTCAAAAGCATATACTGTTCGTACTGTAAATTGTGAGACTCAAAAACATAAAAGCCTGCTTGCCAACAGGTAAGCAGGCGAAGGTAAAGGAAAACTAAAGTGCGAACAGTTTAAAACCGGATTTCCAATTAGGCAAGCAGGCAACAGCAAAGGAAACTTAAAGTATGAACAGTTTACAAAGTCTCATTGGAGAATTATGCTCTTAAAGAACATTGATGTCGAATTATACGGAATTATTTGAGTTTGAATACGGAATCCTCCGAACACAAATCACGTCGGTAATGCTACCAATTGAATCCATGATTGTCAATTACCACATCAAGCTCAAATTTGCAACAAACAATAAACTACATGAAACGAACAGGAATTTGTACATACCAAAACGCAATCGGTACATACAATATGCTG
>JAITDV010000085.1 GCA_031282385.1 Planctomycetaceae bacterium
GTAGGTTTTTTGTTGCGTTGATGTTTTTTTAGGTTAGAGAAAAGGTCTAATATTTGCAAAGTTTTGAGGAAAATCTCGGATAAAACAATAACTATATTGCAAATTATAACTCTAAATTGCAACCAGATAAGCCCAGAATTTATAGCTCCAAATGACTTTTTCAGGAACAACTATCTATCGGAAAGCAGATTTTTACGCTTTTGAATCACGCAATTTTTAGTACGGGCAGTATTAGTTACTTTATATTCTTATTCGTGATTTTTGCGTGGTTGTTTTAGTTGTATTTTTTGATACAATTTTCCGACATTGCGATCTTGAGTGTAAAAGATTCTGAATGATCATCGCTTTGCAATAATTGACGGAAGATTTTTTTCTAAGATTGCTTGTACAATTTTTGTGATATAATTATTGTTACAAAAAATGTTGACAATTATATCCAATAACATTGTTGAATAATTTTAAACTGTTCACCATCCAATTTCGTTTACATTCGCCTGCTTGCCCATCGGAAATCAGGCTTTTACACTACAAAGTTACGCAATTTGTCGTATGAACAGTACGCGTGAAATTTAACCACCTTAACCAAAATAATCAAATGAAAACAAATAAAAAAACAACACGGCGTAATTTTCTAAAACATACCGCCGTAACCGGCATAGCTGCTGCTGCTTTTTCTCCATACATTTTCACCAGCGAGCAACCCGCTCATGCAGAAGCTCCAAGCGGCTGTATTCGCATGGGTTGTATTGGCGTCGGCAGTTTGGGACGACCGAATGCGTCTGAATTTTCGCAACTTGCGGATGTTGTTGCGGTGTCGGATGTAGATACTTCACACATGGAAGAAGCACTTGCACCGCACGAAAAAATCGGCACAATCCGAGACGGTAAAATCACCCAACCCGAAAAGATTAAAGATTACAGAAAAATTCTTGATCGAAAAGATATTGACGCGGTTTGTATTGTTACGCCGGATCACTGGCACGTAAAAATGGCAATTGAAGCATTGCAAGCCGGAAAACATGTATTCTGTCAAAAACCGCTCACTCTGACTGTTGAAGAAGGACAACTAATCCGCGCCGCTTGCAAGAAATATAATCTTGCATTTCAAGTTGGAACGCAGCAACGGACAGATTTTGGACGCACATTTTTGAATGCGGTGATTTTGATACAGAAAGGTTTGCTTGGAAATATCAAGAGTATTTTGTGTCATATAGGCGGTTCACCTTCTTGCAATCCGATTCCGAAAGCGGCAGTACCGGAAACTCTCGATTTTGAAAAATGGCTTGGTCAAGCTCCGCTTGTCGATTATATTGCAACAGAATCGCGGCACAGAGAACGCCGAAATTCGTGGCCCAGAAATAGCCGTACGCATTATGAATTTAGATGGTGGTACGAATATTCCGGCGGTAAGTTTACAGATTGGGGGGCTCATCATGTTGATATTGCGCTTTGGGCAATAAAACAAAATGGCGCCGGTCAAGGACCTATCAGTTTCAACCCAATAAAAGTTGAACATCCCGTTCCTTTCAAAGACGGCTATCCAACCATAAATAATCAATACAACACCGCAACAAAATTCGATATCGAATGTAAATTTGAAAACGGAATTGTTATGAATGTTGTCAGCAATAGTAATTCGGGCAACGGTATTCTTTTTACAGGCGAAAAAGGACGGATTCACGTAAGCCGCGGACATCTCAATGGTAAATCGATAGAAGAAATCGGAGGTAAAATGAATGATTATGTCAAAGAAGAAGATTATATTGCAGCGTATAACGGTAAAAAACCTGAAGGACATAAACAGAATTTTATTACTTGTATCAAAGACGGCGGATTACCGATTTCGGACGTGTTTACGCATGTTCAGGCAATGAACGTATGCCATCTTACGGCAATTGCGGCAAGGTTGGGACGCGAGATAAAGTGGGATCCAAAAAACGAAAAAACCGGCGACGAACAGACGCAAAGTTTTATTGCCCGCGAACGGCGTAAAGGTTATGAAATACCTGTTGTGTAATTTAATAAACTGTTCACACTTTAATTTCCTTCACCGCCGCCTGCTTACCTATCGGCAAGCAGGCTTTTCTGCTCTTGAGTTGCGCAATTTATAGTACGATCAGTATATCGGCTATTTGATTTTTTGTTACAATAATTCAGCCGGCGAAATTGCAGTTCAATTATTTTTTTAATTATGGAAGATTATACGTTATTGTGTCCTCAGATGGCGCCGATTCATTTTGCGCTTTTTGATGTGACGTTTGCGTGGCGAGGTCATAATGTTGTAGTGTTGTCGGAGGTTGATCGCAATGCGATAGAGGATGGTTTGCGTTATGTGAACAATGACGCATGTTATCCGGCAATAGTCGTTTGCGGTCAACTGATTCAAGCTCTAAAATCCGGTAAATATGATTTGAATCGGACGGGAGTTTTGATTTCGCAAACATGCGGCGGGTGCAGGTCAACGAATTATCGTGCGCTTTTGGATTTAGCGTTGAGGCGTGCGGGATTTAGCAATGTCAAGGTTTTGCCGTTCAATGTGAATGTTGTTAAGTCTGGAGGTACTGCGTCGCTTGCGGGGCGGTTTGATGTTGATCTTGCGTTTGTTCGTAAGATGTTAGTAACGGTTTTATATGGTGATCTTTTACTTTTATTATCGAATCGTTGCCGTCCTTACGAGGTAATTGCCGGTTCAACTGATGCGTTGACGTCTGTATGGTTGGGCAAGTTGCGAGAGATTATTTTGCAAGACAAGAGGTACAGTATATCAAAATGTATGAATGATATTGTTGCGGATTTTGAGAAGTTGGAGTTGGATGTGTCGGTACGAAAACCGAAGGTTGGAGTTGTTGGTGAAATTCTTGTCAAGTATCATCCTGATGCGAATCGTAATCTTGTTACAACAATTGAACGTGAAGGCGGTGAAGCGGTTGTGCCGGGTATTTTGGATTTCATGTTGTATTGCCTGAGTTCGGATCAACACAAAAAACCGTATGCAGATGTATCTTTTTTCGCCGGTTTGAAGAGTAAATTAGCTATTTGGATAATTGAGAAATATAGAGACAAAATACGTTACGCAATGCGAAATAGTAAACGTTTTGAACCGCCAAAACAATTTCATCATCTGGTAGAAAAAGCACGCAAAGTAATTTCAACTTGTAATCAAACCGGCGAAGGTTGGTTATTGACGGGCGAGATGGTAGAGCTTATTGAAGATGGATGCCCAAATATCGTATGCGTACAACCATTTGGTTGTTTACCGAATCATATAACAGGCAAAGGCGTATTTAAAGAGTTACGCTCAAAATACCCAATCGCAAATATTACAACAATAGATTACGACGCTGGAACAACAGAAGTAAATCAACTAAACCGAATAAAACTAATGATGTCAGTTGCACAAAAAAATATAAAAGAAAAATAAGTAATAGACCTTTTCGCTAATCTGTAGGAGACCACCCCTGACCCCTCCGAAGGAGGGGAATATTCGCCTCCGAAGGAGGCGTCGCCTTATTCGCATCACTCGGATGTTTCTCCTTATTCGCATCACTCGGATGTTTCTTCTTATTCGCATCACTCGGATGTTTCTTCTTATTCGCATCACTCGGAGGCGTATTCTTATTCCCCTCCTTCGGAGGGGTTAGGGGTGGTTTACCTCTTGTACTATAAATTGCGTAACTCAAGAGCGTTAAAGCTGCTTTCCGATAGGTAAGCAAGCGGCGGAGAAGGAAACAGTTTAAAAAACAGTATCCGCATTAAATGATACAAAAATTATTTCGCAAGAATTGCCGTATTTGTTTTGATCATTCAAGATTGTCAACTCACCGTCGAATAATTCACCTGATAATTTGAATTTGTTTTCGTTTATTTTTTGGTATGTGCCTCTATCAATTCTTTTGACATTGCCGCGATTGTTGCTTACATCTCCTTCGTAATCAAGATAAGCCAGGCGATGATACGGTAACTTTTTTGCCGGACAAGAAAATGAGTTTAACTTGCAACCGAAGTTATCGGATTCTATTTTAATCGGCGGTATTGACCACGTATCAAGTTGCCCGCAACCTTCTACGTCAACTTCCAACATTACATCCCAATGCTCATTTGCAAAATTACTTTCAGCATCTGTTCCTAATTTATGTAACAAAATAACAAACCGATTCATCAAAAAACTCTCCAACAAAAATATGATTTCCGTTAATAATAACAATTCAATCGTGCGTTTTTAATCGTGAAATATTTTGTGTTAAAATTTTGTAATATTTCAACAGTATAATGAACAGTATAATGATTGTTAAAAAATTTCACCATAACAATAGCACTGAATAGTTGCAAAAATTTGCTAATTAATAATGTGAAATTTAATTTGAGAGATTCGGTGTTAGGATTCTACATAGGTATTGACAAGATTGGCTTGAAAACGGATGATAGATCAAATGTTGAATTTTTGTAACTTTGTTGAATTTAACGGTTACAAAATTAGATTTAATCAGGAAACATCGAATTCAGAATTTCAAGTTACAAAAATGACGGTATAAATTTTTGTGAACAATTACAAAAAAATTAACATTTAAAGTTAAAGGAAAAAATATGCGAAAGACATTAATGATTTCTAAATTATTGTTGGTCTCTTTTTTGTTTCTTTTTGGCGTTGGTTTGTTGGTTGCGGGGGAAGTTGTTGTAACTTCGGGCAAGAATCCGCCTATTTCCGATGTTCAACTTGAGCGTGCGTACCAATCTACAATTGTGATATTTTCTGCCAATCCTTCCGGTCAAGCCGGCGGCGGCAGCGGAGTTGTGATTTCGCCGGATGGTTATGCGGTAACGAATTTCCATGTTGTCCAACCTTGCGGTCCTGCAATGAAATGCGGTATGGCGGATGGTAAACTTTATGATGCAGTTGTTGTTGGGCTTGATCCTGTTGGTGATTTGGCATTGATAAAATTATTGGGTCGTGAAGATTTTCCTTTTGCCGTACTTGCGGACAGCGATAAAGTCAAAGTCGGTCAAGCAGCTTACAGTATGGGTAATCCGTTTTTGTTATCGCTTGATTTGAATCCGTGTGTTGCTTGTGGAATTGTTTCGGGCGTGCATCGTTATCAATTTCCAAACGGGACATTTCTGGAATATACAGATTGCATTCAAACAGACGCGGCAGTAAATCCGGGCAACAGCGGCGGTCCGCTATTTAACGGTACCGGTGAAATTATAGGAATCAACGGTCGATGTTCTTTTGAAAAACGCGGACGAGTTAATGTCGGAATTGGTTATGCGATTTCAAGTAATCAAGTACGCTATTTTCTTGGAGTTCTTAAAAGCGGTCGTATTGTTGACCATGCGACAATGAATGCAATTGTTTCGACTGATAATCATGGTCGTGTTAAATTTGATGATGTGCTTGGGATTTCTGATGCTTATCGTTCGGGATTGCGTTACGATGATGAGTTGATTCAATTTGCCGGACGAGCGGTTGATTCTGCAAACACGTTTAAAAATTTGGTTGGTATTTTTCCGAAGGGTTGGCGGTTGCCGTTGACGGTACGGAGCAAAGATAATGATCGACTTAAAATTTTTGTCAGACTTAGCGGATTGCATAGTGAGTCGGAGTTAATTGAGATGACGGAGAAAATGATAGAACCGCCGATTGTCAAGCCTGAATTTCGCAAAATGCTTGAAGAGGAGGAAAAGAAACGTAAACGCGCAGCTGAAAGAGAAAACAATATTGAGAAAAAAACGGATGATAAAAATTCAGATAAAAATAAACGTAACGAAAATTCAGATGATAAAAAGAATAATACGGAAAACAATACAATCCCTGAAGGATTTCAAGAGGTTGAAGTTGAAATAAACGGCAAGAAGGTGAAAGTGTTGCAACGTAAGATTTTTTTGCCGGATTCAATTAAACCGTATTATGAAAAGAAGAAAGGTTATGCGAATTTTTATTTTAATCGTGTTGAGCTTGCGCGTGTTTTGAATAAATGGCGGAGTGCGTTTGATGCGAAATCAAAGGACGCATGGAAATTTGCGGGCAAGATTCGTGATCGTGTGGAGACATTTGATTTGACGGTTGATGACAAAGGGATAACGTATGAACTTCCGGTTGAACGCGGATTTTGGAATGTTGATCAAATGAAGAATACGGATACTTTTTTGATGGCGGCAACAGCGTTTTATCAATTGCCGCGAGGTTCGGGCGGGTTATTTTCGGCACTGTATGTTTTCAGGCAAATTGCATTAAATGACAAAATTGAAGATGCAGAATTTTTGTATCGCGGAACGGCGCCGATTGACGGAAAATTGGACAAGTTATATGACGTTTGTGTTGTTGAGCATTGGAAAATAAACAATGAGATAAAATTTTATTTTGATCCTGACAACGGCGAGATTGCCCATATAGAAATGTTTGCGGATGCGCTTGAGCCGCCTTGTGAAATTCTGTTTCATCAAGTTGACGGCAAACGTGAATTTGAGGTACGTTGCGGCAGAGTAACTTTCGGAGTTTTCATTTTGGACGACAACTCAACCAAAATACCTTTTGCCCTGAAAAATACTAACACCGAAATAAGAAAAGATTCAACCGATGAAACAATAAAAGGTACAAGATCACCCGCAGAAAATACAGTAATTTCCGATACGTTATCTAAAGTGGTAAAAATTTACGGCGTTGGCGGAGTTCCAGGAATTCATGGCTACCAATCAGGAATAATTATCTCGCCTGACGGATACATTCTTACCGCAATAACTCCGTCATTGCAAACCGATGCAATTACGGTCGTTCTTGACAACGGTAAAAAATACGAAAATGTGAAACAGATTAACGGTGATCCGCTTATGGAAATTGCGCTGCTGAAAATACCCGAAAAAGATTTACCATACTTCGACCTCGATTTGTCAGAAAAAAATAAAACAAACATAAATCCAAAAAACAATAATACTGATTCTAATTCGGCAAATATATCAATCACAGAATCCGAATACGGAAACGAACAATTCAATAACGACATACGTGTAGGCGATCCGGTTTTTGCCGTATCTAATATGTTCAATATTGCAGAAGGTAACGAAGCAGCAACTGTTCAACACGGCATTGTCGCAGCACGAACAACACTTAAAGCACGACGTGGTGTATTTGCAACTCCATATCGGGGCGAGATTTTTGTCGTGGATGTTACAACGAATAATCCCGGAGCGTGCGGAGGTGCGCTCGTTTTGGCGGAAACGGGGCAATTAGCAGGAATGTTGGGTAAGGAATTAATGAATAGCGAAAATAACAGTTGGCTTAATTTTGCAATTCCAGCTTTCGCGTTTAAAGACAAGGTTAAGCAATTAATTGAACAGGCAACGAGTAAATCGAATTTAGTTGATCCGAATCTTATGCGGGCAAAAGTTGAGTTGATACCGGAAGATACAATTCATCAATTTCAGAAGTGGGGAATTTTGTTAGTTACGTCTGTCAGCAAACGAACTCCGCCATTTATTGACACAATTAAACCTGACAGTGAAGCGGCAAAACAAGGTTTACAACCAGATGATTTGATTGTGATGGTAAACGAGCATCTTACGCCGTCAATCAAGGCAGTTGAAGAACAAATTGAACAACTCGAATCAGGAATACCAATTACAATTACAATAGAACGAAAAATGACGCTGATCGATGTAAAATTTGTTAAATAAAATCGCTGAAGGCAACTTATAAAAACCTATTTTTGACGGAATTATCGAAACTTTCATGATAGACAAATTTAGACAATATTTATTTTATCCGCGAATTTGCACAAATTATTTAATTTGTAATCTTTCGTGCAAATTCGTGGACAAAATAGACCTTTTCTCTAACCTAAAAATACATCAACACAACAAAAAAACTACAACGAAAAACCGCCTTTAACTCCTCCGAGACCACCCCTAACCCCTCCGAAGGAGGGGAATAAGAAGATGCCTCCGAAGGAGGCGAATAAGAAGACGCATCCGAAGGAGGCGAATAAGAA
>JAITDV010000127.1 GCA_031282385.1 Planctomycetaceae bacterium
GTATTTTTAGGTTAGAAAAAAGGTCTAATAGCAATATCAATAGCGGTTACGAACATACATTTTTCTGTCCCTTTAGAGTCGGGAAAATTCAACAGCACAAAAAAATATCACGGCTGAACGGTTACAATAGATTTTGCTATTGATCTGTTTTGTTGTAATTCTTATTATTCGCAATAATGTTTTAAAATGTTCTCATTTAAACTTTCAGTAATTCACGCGGGCTTGCTTATCGGAAGGCTCAATTTAACGTATTCGTGTTACAAATTTCTAATATATGTTCGGTATATTTCGTAATATTTTACGTGAAAAAAATTGCGCTTACATGTTTTTTGTAAATTTGTAATAAATATAAAATCAAAGTCATAAAAATGATTACTGCCAAATTAAAATCTATCATTTCATTTGTAACTGTATTGATTACGGTTACGGTTTGGACGGTATTTGCGTCGGCGCAAAATCAACGTTTGCAAAGTATAATAAACGATTACTTAGCTCAAAATCCTGACAAAATCAATCGCCATAATCCTTCTGCCGTTTCGTCTCCCCGTACAATTCCTCCAGCTTGGACTCCTCCGATTTCAACTTTACCCAATCAACCCCAACCGCAACCCCATAACCTAAATCCTAATACCGATCCTAACTTCTACCCCAACTCTGCATCTTATCCGCAACCGGTTGCTAAACCTTACAATCCCAACTCAACTACGCCGAAAGGCGATTTACGACATGACGGAATTACAAAACCCGCAACAAAAACAATCTTTGGCGATCCGCGTGATCCATTGAATTCGAATTTTGATCCGGCATGGATTAAATCATTATCGCGTAAACCATTGCCTTGTGACGAAATGTTGAGGGACGCCAGAATTAATGATGTATTTTTTGTAAATTCGCTTACGGGTTGGGCGGTTTGTGATCGCGGTTTGATCTGGTACACCAATGACGGCGGCAAATTATGGCAATTACAACAAACTCCAATATCCTGTATTCTCAAAAGTGTATGGTTCATAAATGAACAACTTGGAATTGTTGTTGGCGGATACAGATTTCCGTATTCGAATCAGAGCAGAGGTTTAATTTTTGTAACATTCAATGGCGGTCAAGATTGGAATACTCTTAATATTGAAGGAACGCCTTTTTTTCATCGTGTAAAGATGTTCGATCATTTACGCGGCGTAATTGCCGGCGAATCTTCTGAACATTGTCCGTCCGGTCTTTTCATCACCAAAGACGGCGGACGAACATGGAAACCGCATCAAGCAGATAAAACCGAGGGTTGGCTTTACGTTGACTTTATTGACGAAAAAAACGGAGTCGGAATTAACACTCACAACAAAATCTACACGACCAATTTCAACCACAAAATAAATTTGCCTGAAAAACAATTGCCGAACATAAACAACTTAAGATTTAACCAAGTTAAACTTACAAACTCAAATACAAAAGCGTCTATTGGGATTTTAGCTGCCGATTCTTCTAGTCAAATTAATCAAATTAATGGTTGGATTGTTGGCTGCAACAGTTCTATTTTAACGACAAGCGATAACGGATTAAATTGGAATATTGCACAAGGTCAGTTACCGGTTGGCGAGGCGGCGATGAATCTTGATTTGAATACGGTTGAAGTCATAGGTAACAACATTTGGGTTGCTGGCAGTCCTGGGACTTTTATTTATCATTCAAGCGACGCGGGCAAAACATGGAAAGCCGCGGCAAGCGGAATCAACGCAACAATACAAAAAATCACTTTCATTGATCCTCTTAACGGTTGGGCGGTCGGCGATCTCGGAATTATACTTGCGACAACTGACGGAGGCATAAATTGGACAATTCAACGTATAGGCGCAAAACGGGTTGCAACTCTTGGTATTTTTGGCAAGACATCTGAAAAAATCCCTTTTGAAGCGTTTGTACATCTTTGCGCAAATCAGGGTTACATTGGCGGAGCAATGTTTGTTTTCCGAGACGAAATGCAACAAGATAATTCAAAACATATTGAAAATGCGGTCGGAATTAATACTGCGCATGAGGCGATGTTGCGAGTTGGGGCTAGTATTACGTTTGAATCGACGGGTTTGCAAACTTTGCCCAACGAAGTTCAAACCACATATAAACAACTGATCGAACAAATCAACAAAAATACTAACGGTAAAGGAATTGAACAAATCCGAAAGAGTCTTGTTTGCGCGATAAGGCAATGGCAACCTGACGTAATTATTGGTACGAATATTGGCGGTACAAAAAATCCTGTTCGTGAATTGGTGTTGCGTGAAATAATGGAGGCGGTTAAGTTGGCGGCGGATTCGTCGGTTTTTCCAGAACAGATTTCGCGGCTTGGTTTATTGCCGTGTGAAGTTAAGAAGGTTCATTTAGCGTTGTTGGATGAGGTTACGGATAATCTTAACCGTATTGAGGTTGGCGAGATAAATATTCGGACAACAGACCCGCTTGCAAGGCTTGGTTGTGCGATTGATGAGGCGGCTTATATTTCTCATGGTCTTGTTGAGCGGGAGTGGTGGGAAAAACCTGCGGTGCTTGGTTTGACAACGCCTTTAGATAATGTTCCGATTACAGGTAATCGTGATTTATTTGCGGGAATTGAAGTACAGGTCAATATCGCAAAACGTTTAACGTTGATTGATTATATGGAGAATTGGGTTGATGTAACGCAACGAATCAAAAAACGTCAATACACAAATCGGATTATTCGCGACATGATCAAAAACGCCAAAACAAGAGGTAAATCGTTGAGTGAGGTTAGACTTGTTTCACATGCGGACGAGCTGACGCGTAAAATTGATCGTGATTATGCCGTTCAAACATTGATAGAAATGGGTCGCCGTTATCATGCCGACGGTAATATTGATTCTGCGGCAGAAGCGTATGGAATTATTGTTGGGCAATATGCAGACCATCCGCTTGCAAGACATGCTTTATTGTGGATGTCCCAATATTATGCGGCAGAGGAAACGGGTTGGCGTGAAATTTTGAAAAATCCGTTGACGGTAGTATCTGAATCGGCGGAAAATCATACTCCAGGTATTTCACACGGCAAGACAAATAATTTCGGTTACAATAATTCAAAAGGCAATATAGTTAATTCAAACGGCAATATAATTCCTGTGTCTGCAACGTTACAAAGCCGGTTACATTCGGAAATTTTGCGGACAAGGGGCATCAATTTATCTGAAGAAGAATTTCAAACGGCGGTGAAACGTATATTTGATTTCAGGCTTAACAAGGGATTAGAATTTTCGGAGTATTCGCGGCGTAATTTTCCTGATCTTGCGGATGATGTCAGGGCTCGGTTTTCGTGGGCGTCGGTGTTAAGGCGGCGGGGATTAGGGCAAGAGGCGTTGCGGTATTATCAGATTCGCGGCGGTGAATTTTATGATGATGTTTGGAGTATGCGTGCGCGTGCGGAATGTAGGTTATGGAGCGGGTTGGGCGGCAGCGAGGTTGATTTTGTAACAAAAAATAATGATACGAAAAATGGTGATTTGATAATTCCGGTTATAGTTGCGGCTTTTACTCCGAACATTCCGTTTCTTGACGGCAAATTTGACAGTAATCACGATCAAGAAGGCGAAACGTGGTTAAAGAGTAAGTTATATTCGTTTACGCCGTCGAAGCCGCGGTACAAGTTGAGCGAGCTTGTTGATGGCAAGCGGTTTGGACCAGGTTATAATCGGGAAAGGCAATCATTAGCGGAGTCAAAAAATTTCGGGACAAAGGTGATGTTTATGTATGATTCGCGTCATTTATATATTGGTTTTCGTTGTCCGAAGTCGCCTGATTTTACGTATCCGCCGGTACCTGAACGACCGCGAGTTAGGGATTCGAATATTTTGGATCAAGATCGGGTGGAAGTATTGATAGATGTGGATCGGGATTATAGTACATTTTATTCGTGGACGATTGATTCACGGGGGTGGGTGGTAGATTCTTATTTTGGTGATAAGACGTGGAATTCGGATTGCTTTATTGCAAGAATGGATGACAAGGATGCATGGTATATTGAAATGGCGATAACGCTTGACACTTTAACTGGAAATTTACCGGCTTCAAAAAGCGTGTGGGGAGTTGGTGTAAGAAGAATTGTTCCCGGTGTAGGAATAGAATGTTGGAACGCAGAAAATTCTCTTAATCTAGGAGAGGGAATTGGCTTCCTGATGTTCGGTGAATAAAATAATACCAAACGTGAATTTGACGATAGTAAATATTCAGTCGTTTTAAGCGGTTACTGTGTTGCGTTGCGTTCCTGTCTGTTATAAATTTTTTGCGGGTAAAGCTACTGAATAGTTGCGGTGTTTTTTTCTATTTTTGGATTAATTATTTGTAGATTTGATATGACGATTCGTTGTGTAGTATTTATTTTAGTTTGTTTAGCAACTATTTTGTTGACTGGTTGCGGGGTGCGTATTGGCGTATCACGTGATTTTGAGCGTGAATTTGGCGAGGTTCAAGATGTGTTTGATTTGGCGGGAAAGTTGCCGATGGAGGAACAACCAGCAGAGTTTAAACGGATTGCGTTAATGTATCAAGGCTTGATTGACAGGGGAATGAAATCGGGGCAATTGTATTATAATCAGGGCAATGCGTGGTTTTATGCGGGCGAGCGTGGTCGGGCGATTGCGGCGTATAGATTAGCGTTACGTTATTTGCCGTGTGATTCACGGATACATGCGAATTTACGAGTTGCGGGCGGCGGCAATGTTGGTGCGAATGAAGAAAATTCAAATTTTGTGAGCGGGCAAATAATATTTTTCGAATATTTATTTTTTTGGCAAAATTGGATTGGTGTACATCAAAAGGTTTTTTATTCGGAGTTGTTATCGGTGTTGTTTTTTGTTGTCGGGATAATTGTTTTGTTTGTTCGGCAGAGGTTTCGTCGTTTTTGGCGGCGGTTTGTAATTTTTTTATTTGTGTTGACGTTAATTTCGGTGGTTTCGGCGGCGTATGATTGGTATAGATTTGAGTGTTTTTCTTATGCGGTGATTTCGGTTGAGGATGCGCAGCCGCGTAAGGGAAATTCCGAGCAATACGACAAGGCTTTCACGCGACCGGTTCCTTTGGGGACGAATGCAACAATAATCGGAGAACGCGGTGAATGGTTGCACTTAAATTTTGGCAAAACCCAAGATGGTTGGTTGCCCAAGTCGCAAGTTGCGGTTTATTGAATTCGGGCAAAAGTAACTATTCGGTTGCGGGATTCAATTGTTTATGAAAAGGGTTTAGGAACGAAACAGACAAAAACGCACCGCTCTAAAATAAACAACCCTTATTAGACCTTTTCGCTAACCTGTAGGAGACCACCCCTGACCCCTCCGAAGGAGGGGAGTTATTCGCTTCCCTCGGAGGCGTCTTCTTATTCCCTTCCTTCGGAGGGGTTAGGGGTGGTCTCGGAGGAGTTAAAGGCAGTTTTTTGTTGTAGGTTTTTTGTTGCGTTGATGTATTTTTAGGTTAGAGAAAATATCTATTTATCCAAATATCCATTAGTAGCAGACAACGCCTCAAAAATGCGCCCTTATGCCCTTATTTTTTTCGATGGTAATATCAAACAAAACGTAAGGGCATAAGAGCGCGTCAAGTGGACTTTTTGGTTACTAAAAGTAATTTGATAAATAAGGGTTTTAAACTGTTCACACTTTACAAAGTTCGGCATTTATTCAGTGAAATTTGCGTTTTGACTCATATTATGCGAATAGTTTAGAAGTCGGTAAAACAACATCCCGTAGAATTGGAAATTTTTCCCCGCCCCTTTACGGGCATTGTATAACAAACCAACGCAATGCGGTGGATTAAAGCCCACTCCTCAATTTCGCCCTGAAAAGGCAATGCCAATCCGTTTTGCACTGCCCTTTCGGGGCGAGGTATTATTGGGATTTCGGATTTCGTACCCGTCGTGATACGCGGGTTGTTATGTGTTGCCATTAAAAGGGGAGAAGGAAAAACTGATATTTAGTCCCTGCGTAACATGAGTTATTTATTAACTCAAAATACTAAAATCCTCTGAAATATTACAAATTTTTTATTCCTATGCCTTTTTCGAATATGTCAATGGTTCAACTTTCGCGTTATCTTCATTTACCGGAAGACCAAGTTAAGAAGTTGGTTGATCGTGGTTTGATACCTTCGCGTCGGATTAATGGGGAGTTATTGATTTCTAAGGATGAGGTTCATCGTTGGCTTGAGCATCGTATTGGGGTTTCGGATGAAGTGGAGTTAGTTCGGGTTGAGCGTGCGCTTGATGGTTCGGTTCCAGTGGGTCAAGTTGAGGAATCTGTTGTGGTTTCGCATTTATTTCCGGCGGGTTCGATAATGATTCCGTTGGAGGCGAGAACGCGTGATTCGGCGATTCGGTCAATGGTTCATTTAGCGGTGGGGACGGGTTTATTGTGGGACGAATCGGCAATGATAGAAGCGATCAAGGTACGAGAGGAGTTGCATTCGACGGCGTTGGACAATGGAGTTGCGTTTTTGCATCCGCGCAGACCGATGTCGGGAATTTTGGGAGACACGTTTTTAGTGCTTGGGTTAACGGGCAAAGGGATTCCGTTTGGTGATGAGGGACGTTTGACGGATGTTTTTTTTCTTATTTGTTCGATGAGTGATAGGGTGCATTTGAGAATATTGGCAAGATTGAGTAGAATTTTATCAGTTCCGAATTTTTTATCGGATTTGCGGGGAGTGAAGGACGAACAAGAAGTACGAGATTTGATTGGGTCGGTTGAGGAGTCAATTGCAAGTTAGATTTTTTGGTTTATAATATGCGACAACTGGCAGCAGTTCAGACGTGTGTTTTTGCTAGGGACAAGTAAAAAGGCGTTAGGGCGGCGGAGATTAGCGAGGTTGTTATTTTGTGTCGTAACTGTCTATTTAGTTTTTGGGCGATTAGCTCAGTTGGTTAGAGCGTCTGGTTTACACCCAGAAGGTCAGCGGTTCGAGCCCGTTATCGCCCATTTGATCCGGTTTGGCATCATCTGCCAAATCGGATTTTTTTATGTCCACATTTTCAAAATTGAAAATTTTATGTAACAAATCTTTGGTGTCGTAAGTATTTGACATTGCGTTCTTTGCAGTTGTCATTAACTCGTAAATATTCGGCATATTGGCAAGGTTTTTTGTCAAAAAAGGTTGCACATCTTGCGGATATTTTTCAATAATTTTAGGCAACAACTTAGCCACCAAAGTGGCATTTTCGGTGACCAAAGCATGGAACAACTCTATAAT
>JAITDV010000187.1 GCA_031282385.1 Planctomycetaceae bacterium
TGCAAAATGGCGTTTAACACTATAAATTTGAGTGTGAAATGTTTATCAAATTACTATTTTTTTGATGCATTATTGTAACAATAATTATGTTAGTCAAAAATGAAAATCGTATCTATTCAATCGTGTGTGTTTTAAAACAGTTCACACTTTAAATCCCGATTACTTTAGCCTGCTTACCTATCGGAAAGCAGGCTAAGGTGAAGGAAATTTAAAGTGTGAACAGTCTAAATACCTAATTTTTAATCAGAAATTGTTTGAAGGGGAAATTGTCTGGAATTGTTTGGTTTTGTTTTTTTATGGTGTCGGCGTATGCGGTTGCGAAGCGTTTTAGTTCGTTGTTTATTTCGTGAGTCGAATCAATTTCTATTAAAGGATACTTTTGCAATATTGGTTTCCAAGCCTCCAACGGTTTGTCAAAAATTGCTTTTATATCTTCAGGCTTTTTTATTTCGGCAACTTGCATCAACGCATCTTGATTCAACTTGATTGCATTAATCACATCTTCATCATGCTTGATCATAAGTTCAACAAAACTACGCAACGGCAAAATATCTGGAATAGTTTTTCCTTGTTTCAAAATTGAATTTATGTACATTGCGTTTGCTCTGATTGCGCTGTCGCGTACTTCCGGCAACGGTGCAAGTTTCATAAACCTAAACGACTCATTCATTCCTTCAACTCTACGGCAAATCGTTAAAGCAAACTTTTCAACTTTGTCATACTCACCGCGTTCAAACGCCTTTTGAGCATACTCAACTGCATCAACCACAACTTGCGTGTCGTTTTCCATCCCAAGACGAACACGAATCAAATCCTGAAGCGCAAATTTACTACGGAATATCTGATTGACATTGTCCAAAATAGTAACCATTGGATCAAGAATCTCCGTAATATCACGCACAAAAGAAAAATTCTTTGATATATCTTCAAATCCTTTCTTTTTGAGCATTTCATCCCATTTCTGCATTGCGTCATACCACAAATTCGCCGCCTTTTGTCTGTCGCCTGCATAATAAGCAATCCGCCCCTCATACCTCAACCGCCGCGCATCATTGACCTCCTCCGTCAATTCTACCGCAACTTCACGCACCCGATAATCATAATTTAAAATATCACGATAAAATACCGCACGACGTATCTCCTCTGGAAATTGTGCGAAACGGTCTGCAATCTCGCTTGCCCTATTTTTCTTTTCAATAGGAATATCATCCCGCGCCTTCAACTCCTGCGCAATATATTTCGGATCAACCTTCAATAACGGCGATGCTGCCAACGCTTGTATTTCACCTATTGCACTATCAGCTTTAGAAAGAATACTACGCTTGTCCTCTTCAAGCAAAATAGAGGGAATTTTCTTCAATTCAAGCTCTTCTGCCGTATAACGCTTGTTCAAATCCGCCTTCAACTTCTCACGCCAATCCGGTTCATTCTTGTCAAGCCATTTACGAATCGTTTGCAACTCGCCATAATCATTCATGTCAAATTTGATTTTCGGCTCAAAAGCACTCTCAAGTGCTTTGAGCATTGCCCCTTGTTGCCCCGTTTTCTCCGCAAGTTGTTTCCACCGCTCAATACATAACTCTTCTATAAAACCAGGCGCTAAACTCTCCAACTCCTCCAACAACCTCGCACGTTCTTCACGTATCAAATCAGCCGTTTCCAACTTCTCATAAAACACCGGCGCACCTTTCTTCAAAATCGCCGATCTGTCTTTCGGCAACGCAGTGTTCATCGTAATTCGGGCAAACTCACGCCACTTCTCGCCGGCTTCACGCCATGCGTCAAATGCCGCTTGAGTAAAATCTCCATCCCGCCGTTTCCATTTCGCATAATTAAAATAGTTAAATCGAGATTCCATACAAAACATAAAATCAGATTCCTTGCCAATACTCACTTTCTCAACCAACACCAAACGTTCGCCCGCCAACAACCAATGAAGCCCAACCTTCCAATTGTCCCGCTCCGACGGCAACATCGGCATCGAATAACCATGCTTGCGGGCAAACTCGCTGAAATCATCATCTTCACGAAATAATCGCCGATATTGTTCACGTTCATCGGAAGCGTCTCCGCCGATTTTGTTTGAAATTGTTCTGCCTGTTGTCTTGAATAGTTTTGGCGCACGCTTGTTGTTTTCCGTACCTTCGATCAAAAACTCTATCCCGTTAATCACCCAACGATACCGATCTCGATAATCATCAAATTCAGATGAAGCATTGTACGCAAGATTCCAGCCCAAAAAATCCCAAAAAGAAGTAAAATGCGGATCAAGAAATACAAGTTGCTTTGCCGTAACAATTACATTGCTCCAATCAAAACGTTTCTGATACTCTTGCATGTTGTGCCATAGAATCGCAATCGCAACTCCGCGTAACCCCAAAGTCGCTAGTTTGATCGCACTGCCCGCCGGATCAACTTCACCAATTCGCGATTCCATTAAATTCTCATTTGCCCGCTGCCTCGCCAACACTCCACCCGCTCCCGGACGCAACTCACCACTCGAATCACGCACAAACTTAGGCGGACGCCCCATCCAAAAAAGCAACACCGCAAGAAAAAGTATCAAAACCAAATAAATAATTTTACGATTAAACGATTCCCGCATATCCTTCTCCTTTCTGATTAAATTTGAAAAAATTTAATTTCTGTTACGTTAATTCCAAACAACGCGAAATACCAACTTGTTCAAACTTGAGCAAGTTCTAAAAAATTTAATCCCACCATAATTTAAACCGGTCACACTTAAACTTTATTTATACCTTCGCCAGATTATCTATCGGAAGGCGGTCTTTTGAGTCACGCAACTCATAGTACGAACAGTACATTCACGCTAATTCGTATAACTTCGCGGATAAAATTAATTATTGTCTAAATTGATCAATTTTGAAAAAAAATTGATGACTCTGCAAAATCAGGTTTCCAGAAATTGCTTAAAATTTATTTGCCCGCGACAAAATCTGCAATACGATCATACGCAGCTTTCAACACGTCAATACTTGCCGCAAACGATGCTCTGACGTATCCCTCACAACCGAAAGATGAACCCATTACAGTAGCGACTTGTTTTTGCGTTAGCAACTCCAGACAAAATTTTTCGGAGTTATCAATTTGAACGCCTCCAATTTTTTTGCCGAGATGTTTTTTGATGTTGAAAAACGCATAAAACGCACCGCCCATTTCAGGACAACTCAAACCATCTATTTCTCTAATTCGTTTTGCCACATAATTGCGTCTTTCCGAAAACGCCGATAACATTTCCGCTACACAATCCTGCGAACCAGTCAACGCCGCAATAGCCGCATATTGACTTATACTACACGGATTCGACGTTTCTTGGCTTTGCAACTCGCCCATTTTTTTCGCAACATTTAACGGACTAAAAGTCCAACCAACACGCCATCCCGTCATCGCATAAGTTTTACTCACTCCATTGACAATTATAGTTCGTTCCTGCAAACCGTCGTGTATCGTCGGGAAACTAACAAATTTATTGTTACCGTAAACCAGCTTATCGTAAATCTCATCCGCAAGCACAAACAGATTCTTTTTAATAACAATCTCCGCAATCGCCTCCAACTCAACACGACTATACATTACTCCAGTCGGATTAGACGGACTACAAAGAAGCAACATTTTTGTGCGAG